>NZ_JBSFMM010000185.1:0-23007 GCF_053599555.1 Streptomyces sp. NPDC000941 | reverse complement strand
CGGCAGCGACCGCCCGCAGCGCGGCCGTGGCGGCGAGCGCGGTGGCCGCGGCCGTAAGCCGCAGCAGCAGAATGCCGCAGCCGAGGCCCCCAAGGCCGAGGCCGCCGCGACCGCTGCTCCGGCTGCTGAGAGCACCGGAACGGAGGCCTGACCGACATGCTGATCCCTCGCAGGGTCAAGCACCGCAAGCAGCACCACCCGAAGCGGTCGGGTATGGCCAAGGGCGGCACGGAGCTGGCGTTCGGCGAGTACGGCATTCAGGCCGTCACTCCGGCGTACGTCACCAACCGTCAGATCGAGGCCGCGCGTATCGCGATGACCCGCCACATCAAGCGTGGCGGCAAGGTCTGGATCAACATCTACCCGGACCGTCCGCTGACGAAGAAGCCGGCCGAGACCCGCATGGGTTCCGGTAAGGGCTCGCCGGAGTGGTGGATCGCGAACGTCAAGCCCGGTCGGGTGATGTTCGAGCTGTCCTACCCAAACGAGAAGACTGCGCGTGAGGCGCTCACCCGCGCTGCTCACAAGCTCCCGATGAAGTGCCGGATCGTGCGGCGCGAGGCAGGTGAGTCGTGATGGCGGCCGGTACCAAGGCGTCCGAGCTGCGTGAGCTGAGCAACGAGGACCTCGTTGGCAAGCTCCGTGAGGCCAAGGAAGAGCTGTTCAACCTCCGCTTCCAGGCGGCGACCGGACAGCTCGAGAACCACGGCCGGCTGAAGGAAGTCCGCAAGGACATCGCCCGGATCTACACCCTGATGCGGGAGCGCGAGCTCGGCATCGAGACGGTGGAGAGCGCCTGATGAGCGAGACGAATGTGACTGCAGAGACCAACGAGACCCGCGGCTTCCGCAAGACCCGTGAGGGTCTGGTCGTCAGCGACAAGATGGACAAGACCGTCGTCGTCGCTGTCGAGGACCGCGTCAAGCACGCCCTGTACGGCAAGGTCATCCGCCGTACGAACAAGCTCAAGGCGCACGACGAGCAGAACGCCGCGGGTGTCGGCGACCGTGTCCTCCTGATGGAGACCCGGCCGCTGTCCTCGACCAAGCGCTGGCGCGTCGTCGAGATCCTCGAGAAGGCCAAGTAATCCCCTGAGGGCAGCAGCCCTCAGGCCAGTTCCGCCAGGCTCGGCAGGGGTCCGTGATGTAGCGGCCCCTGCCGGGAACCGGCAGACGATCAGGAGATAGACGTGATCCAGCAGGAGTCGCGACTGCGCGTCGCCGACAACACGGGCGCGAAGGAAATCCTTTGCATCCGTGTTCTCGGTGGTTCCGGTCGCCGCTACGCGGGCATCGGTGACGTTATCGTCGCCACCGTCAAGGACGCGATCCCCGGTGGCAACGTGAAGAAGGGCGAGGTCGTCAAGGCGGTCATCGTGCGCACCGTCAAGGAGCGCCGCCGCCCGGACGGCTCGTACATCCGCTTCGACGAAAACGCGGCCGTCATCCTCAAGAACGATGGCGACCCCCGCGGCACCCGTATTTTCGGCCCGGTGGGCCGTGAGCTGCGCGAGAAGAAGTTCATGAAGATCGTCTCGCTCGCGCCGGAGGTGCTGTAACCGATGAAGATCAAGAAGGGCGACCTGGTTCAGGTCATCACCGGCAAGGACAAGGGCAAGCAGGGCAAGGTCATCCAGGCCTACCCCCGCGAGGACCGCGTCCTGGTCGAGGGTGTCAACCGGGTCAAGAAGCACACCAAGGCCGGCCAGACCGCTCGTGGTTCGAAGACCGGCGGCATCGTGACGACCGAGGCTCCGGTCCACGTGAGCAACGTTCAGCTCGTGGTGGAGAAGGACGGCAAGAAGGTCGTCACCCGCGTCGGATACCGCTTCGACGACGAGGGCAACAAGATCCGCGTTGCCAAGCGGACCGGTGAGGACATCTGATGACTGCCACCATCACTGCACCGCGCCTCAAGCTGCGCTACCGCGAAGAGATCCAGGGCAAGCTGAAGGACCAGTTCTCCTACGAGAACGTCATGCAGATCCCCGGTCTCACCAAGATCGTGGTCAACATGGGTGTGGGCGACGCCGCCCGCGACTCCAAGCTGATCGAGGGCGCCATCCGCGACCTCGCCACGATCACCGGCCAGAAGCCGTCTGTCACCAAGGCCCGTAAGTCCATCGCGCAGTTCAAGCTGCGTGAGGGTCAGCCGATCGGTGCCCACGTCACCCTCCGCGGTGACCGCATGTGGGAGTTCCTGGACCGCCTGCTGTCGCTCGCGCTGCCGCGCATCCGCGACTTCCGCGGTCTGTCGCCGAAGCAGTTCGACGGCCGTGGCAACTACACCTTCGGTCTCACGGAGCAGGTCATGTTCCACGAGATCGACCAGGACAAGATCGACCGGGTACGGGGCATGGACATCACCGTGGTGACCACGGCGTCCAACGACGAGGAAGGCCGTGCCCTGCTTCGTCTCCTCGGCTTCCCGTTCAAGGAGAACTGACCGTGGCGAAGAAGGCTCTGATCGCAAAGGCCGCCCGCAAGCCGAAGTTCGGTGTGCGCGGGTACACCCGCTGCCAGCGCTGCGGCCGGCCCCACTCCGTGTACCGCAAGTTCGGCCTGTGCCGCGTGTGCCTCCGTGAGATGGCTCACCGTGGCGAGCTGCCGGGCGTGACCAAGAGCTCCTGGTAATCCCCCTAAGCGGGATGAACCAGGACTCTCGGTAAGCAAATGGCTGGCGAGAGCCCGCCCCACAATCCCGTAGGCTTGTGGGGTTGGGCACTCGCTGCCTAAATCGTCTTACTACGCCGTAGGTCCCCGCGCCGCACCCGTGCCCACCACTGAGTTGGGTGAGAGGGATGGCGCAGATAGGAAACCCCGGCGAGAGAGGCCGAAGGCCATCATGACCATGACCGATCCGATCGCAGACATGTTGACTCGTCTGCGAAACGCGAACTCGGCATACCACGACTCCGTCGTGATGCCCCACAGCAAGATCAAGTCGCACATCGCGGAGATCCTCCAGCAGGAGGGCTACATCACCGGCTGGAAGGTCGAGGACGCCGAGGTCGGCAAGAGCCTCGTCCTCGAGCTGAAGTTCGGCCCCAACCGCGAGCGCTCGATCGCCGGCATCAAGCGGATTTCGAAGCCGGGTCTGCGGGTCTACGCAAAGTCCACCAACCTGCCGAAGGTGCTCGGCGGCCTGGGCGTGGCGATCATCTCCACGTCGCACGGGCTGCTCACCGGCCAGCAGGCAGGCAAGAAGGGTGTGGGTGGGGAAGTCCTCGCCTACGTCTGGTAACCAGGGAACGGAGGAAGAGCCATGTCGCGAATTGGACGGCTGCCCATCCAGGTTCCCGCTGGTGTGGACGTCACCATCGATGGCCGTACGGTCGCAGTGAAGGGCCCCAAGGGTTCTCTCTCGCACACCGTCGCCGCGCCTATCGAGGTCGCCAAGGGTGAGGACAACAACCTCGTTGTCACCCGCCCGAACGACGAGCGTCAGAACAAGGCCCTGCACGGCCTGTCCCGCACGCTGGTGGCGAACATGATCACCGGCGTGACCCAGGGCTACAGCAAGGCGCTCGAGATCAGCGGTGTCGGTTACCGCGTCCAGGCGAAGGGCTCCAACCTGGAGTTCGCCCTGGGCTACAGCCACCCGATCCTGGTCGAGGCCCCCGAGGGCATCACCTTCAAGGTGGAGTCCCCGACCAAGCTGAGCGTCGAGGGCATCGACAAGCAGAAGGTCGGCGAGGTCGCCGCGAACATCCGCAAGCTGCGCAAGCCGGATCCGTACAAGGCCAAGGGCGTGAAGTACGCGGGCGAGGTCATCGCTCGCAAGGCCGGAAAGACTGGTAAGTAAGCCATGGCATACGGTGTGAAGATCGCCAAGGGCGACGCCCGTAAGGCCGCTGCCGTCAAGCGCCGTCACATCCGCGTCCGCAAGCGGATCTCCGGCACGCCGGAGCGCCCCCGCCTCGTTGTGACGCGCTCCAACCGTCACATGGTGGCGCAGGTCATCGACGACATCGCGGGCCACACGGTGGCCTCGGCGTCGACCCTGGACACGTCCATCCGTGGCGGAGAGGGTGACAAGAGCGCGCAGGCCAAGCAGGTCGGCGCCCTGGTCGCCGAGCGGGCGAAGGCGGCGGGCGTCGAGGCCGTCGTGTTCGACCGCGGTGGTAACCAGTACGCCGGGCGTATCGCCGCTCTGGCGGACGCCGCCCGCGAGGCCGGGCTGAAGTTCTAGCCCAGGTCCCTACGCACAGCGGACATAAACGAGAGAGGTAAATCCAATGGCTGGACCCCAGCGCCGCGGTGGCGGCGCCGGTGGCGGCGAGCGGCGGGACCGGAAGGACCGGCGGGACGGCGGCTCAGCTGCCGAGAAGACCGCTTACGTCGAGCGCGTTGTCGCGATCAACCGCGTCGCCAAGGTTGTGAAGGGTGGTCGTCGCTTCAGCTTCACCGCGCTGGTCGTGGTGGGCGACGGTGACGGCACCGTGGGTGTCGGTTACGGCAAGGCCAAGGAGGTGCCGGCCGCCATCGCCAAGGGTGTGGAGGAGGCCAAGAAGCACTTCTTCAAGGTCCCCCGGATCGCCGGCACCATTCCGCACCCGATCCAGGGCGAGAAGGCCGCGGGCGTCGTGCTGCTGAAGCCGGCTTCGCCCGGTACCGGTGTGATCGCCGGTGGCCCGGTGCGCGCCGTGCTGGAGTGCGCGGGCATCCACGACGTGCTCAGCAAGTCGCTCGGCTCGTCGAACCCGATCAACATCGTGCACGCCACGGTGACCGCTCTCCAGGGGCTTCAGCGCCCCGAGGAGATCGCGGCCCGTCGTGGTCTGCCGCTCGAGGACGTCGCCCCCGCCGCTCTGCTGCGGGCGCGTGCCGGGGTGGGTGCGTAAGCATGGCCCGCCTGAAGATCACGCAGACGAAGTCGTACATCGGCAGCAAGCAGAACCACCGCGACACCCTGCGCTCGCTCGGCCTGAAGAGGCTGGGCGACACGGTTGTCAAGGAGGACCGCCCCGAGTTCCGCGGCATGGCCAAGACCGTGCGGCATCTCGTGACGGTTGAGGAGGTCGACTGACATGGCGGACAGCAACAACCCGCTGAAGGTCCACAACCTCCGGCCCGCCCCGGGTGCCAAGACCGCCAAGACCCGTGTCGGTCGTGGTGAGGCGTCCAAGGGTAAGACCGCTGGTCGTGGCACCAAGGGCACCAAGGCCCGCTACCAGGTTCCGGAGCGCTTCGAGGGTGGGCAGATGCCCCTCCACATGCGGCTCCCGAAGCTCAAGGGCTTCAAGAACCCGTTCCGCACCGAGTACCAGGTCGTGAACCTGGACAAGCTGGCCGCGCTCTACCCGCAGGGTGGCGAGGTCACGGTGGCCGACCTGGTCGCCAAGGGCGCGGTTCGCAAGAACCAGCTCGTCAAGGTGCTGGGTACCGGCGAGGTCTCCGTGGCGCTCCAGGTGACGGTCGACGCCGTCTCCGGTTCCGCCAAGGAGAAGATCACCGCCGCTGGAGGCACGGTCACCGAGCTCGTCTGAGAACGGTGGCACACCTGGCCGGGGATGCCCCACATACGGGGCATCCCCGGTTGGTCGTTCCAAGGGGGGCCAGGTCGCCGGTAAGGTGGCGTGCGTTGTTACCTTCCGCGCGGCCCGTGTACGCGCGGGCCTTGACCGATAACTATTCGTCGATTCTCACGACCACCACCTCTCGCGGCTGACGCGGGGGGCGCAGGAGGCACCGTGCTCACCGCGTTCGCCCGGGCGTTCAAGACGCCCGACCTGCGCAAGAAGCTGCTGTTCACGCTGGGCATCATCGTGCTGTTCCGGCTCGGGCAACATATCCCGATCCCGGGCATCAATTATCAGAACGTCCAGACCTGCATCGATCAGGCCAAGGGTCAGCAGGGGCTCTTCGGTCTGGTCAACATGTTCAGCGGCGGCGCGCTGCTGCAGATCACCATCTTCGCGCTCGGGATCATGCCGTACATCACGGCGAGCATCATCCTGCAGCTGCTGACCGTGGTGATCCCGCGCCTCGAAGCCCTCAAGAAAGAGGGCCAGTCGGGTCAGGCGAAGATCACACAGTACACCCGCTACCTGACCGTGGCGCTCGCGATTCTGCAGGGCACCGGTCTGGTGGCCACCGCTCGCAGCGGCCAGCTGTTCCAGGCCTGCGATGTCGGCAACCAGATCGTCAAGGACGACGCGATCTTCACCACGGTCGTGATGGTCATCACGATGACCGCGGGTACGGCGCTGATCATGTGGCTCGGTGAGCTGGTCACCGACCGCGGCATCGGCAACGGCATGTCGATCCTGATGTTCGTCTCCATCGCGGCCGGCTTCCCGAGCGCCATGTGGACGATCAAGCAGCAGGGCAAGATCATGGGCGGTTGGCTGGAGTTCAGCCTGGTCGTCCTGTGCGGCCTGGTCATGGTCGGCCTGGTGGTCTTCGTCGAGCAGGCCCAGCGCCGTATCCCTGTCCAGTACGCGAAGCGCATGGTCGGCCGTCGTTCGTATGGCGGCACCTCGACCTACATTCCGATGAAGGTCAACCAGGCGGGTGTGATTCCCGTCATCTTCGCGTCCTCGCTGCTCTACATTCCCGCGCTGATCGTTCAGTTCAGCGGGTCCAAAGCAGGCTGGGCCACGTGGATCCAGACCAATTTCGTCAGGGGCGACCACCCGTACTACATCACCACGTACTTCCTGCTCATCGTCTTCTTCGCTTTCTTCTACGTGGCCATCTCGTTCAACCCCGAAGAAGTCGCCGACAACATGAAGAAGTATGGTGGGTTCATTCCGGGCATCCGGGCAGGTCGTCCCACGGCTGAGTATCTGAGCTACGTGCTGAACCGCATTACATGGCCGGGTTCGCTCTATCTGGGACTGATCGCCCTGGTGCCCACGGTGGCGCTGGTGACGCTCGATGCCAATCAGAACTTCCCGTTCGGCGGCACCAGCATCCTGATCATCGTGGGTGTCGGCCTGGAGACCGTGAAGCAGATCGAGAGCCAGCTTCAGCAGCGACATTACGAAGGGTTCCTCCGCTGATGCGAATCGTCCTCGTCGGGCCTCCTGGGGCTGGCAAGGGTACGCAGGCCGCGTACCTCGCCAAGAACCTGTTGATCCCGCACATCTCCACGGGCGACCTCTTCCGCGCGAACATCAGCCAGGGCACGCCCCTCGGCCGGCAGGCGCAGGAGTACATGCGGGCCGGCCAGCTGGTGCCGGACGAGGTCACCATCGGAATGGCCGAAGACCGGATGCGCCAGCCGGACGCCGCGCCGGGCTTCCTGCTCGACGGCTTCCCGCGCAATCTGGCGCAGGCCGAGGCGCTGGATGAGTTCCTCCGAGAGAACCAGATCTCGCTGGACGCGGTGCTGGACCTCGAGGTCCCCGAGGACGAGGTCGTCCGGCGCATCGCCGGGCGGCGCATCTGCCGCAACGACAGCAGCCATGTCTTCCACGTCACCGGCGCCCCGCCGAAGACCGAAGGCGTCTGCGACGAGTGCGGCGGCGAGCTGTACCAGCGCGAGGACGACAGCGAGGAGACCGTCCGCAAGCGTCTTGAGGTCTACCACCGTGAGACGGAGCCGATCATCGACTACTACAAGGCCAAGGGCCAGGTCGTGACGATTCCGGCGCTCGGCAAGGTCTCCGAGGTCACCCAGCGGGCCATGGACGCGCTGGCGGCCAAGGCGGCCTGAGGTCGCTCAAGGGCTTACGGCCGCGGTGCCCATCGGGCGCCGCGGCCGTACTGTTGTGCAGAGAGTTGTGCAAAGAGCGTCGGCCTGGTGGTCGGCCAGGTGAATGACGGCAACGGCGGAAACGCGGGAAGGCAGTCCCAGTGGTGGAGATAAAGACCCCCGATCAGATCGCGAAGATGCGTGAGGCGGGACTGGTCGTGGCGGCCATCCACCAGGCCACCCGCGAGGCGGCCGTCCCCGGCGCGTCGACCAAGGACCTGGACGACGTCGCCCGCAAGGTGATCGCAGACCATGGCGCCAAGTCGAACTTCCTGGGCTACGGGGGCTTCCCCGCGACCATCTGCACCTCGGTGAACGATGTCGTGGTGCACGGCATCCCGGACGCCGAGACCGTCCTCAAGGACGGCGACATCATCTCCATCGACGCGGGCGCGATCGTGGACGGCTGGCACGGCGACGCCGCCTTCACCGCCTTCGTGGGCGACGGCCACGCGCCCGAGCTGTACGAGCTGAGCCGGGTGACCGAGGAGTCCATGTGGGCCGGTATCGCCGCGGTCCGCAAGGGCAACCGCCTGGTCGACATCTCCAAGGCCATCGAGGGCTACATCCGGCGCCAGCCGCGTCCGGCCTCCGGTAAGTACGGGATCGTCGAGGACTACGGCGGCCATGGCATCGGCAGCCAGATGCACATGGACCCGCATCTGCTGAACTATGTCTCGAAGAAGCGCGGCAAGGGCCCGCGGCTGGTGCCCGGCTTCTGTATCGCGATCGAGCCCATGGTGAGCCTGGGCACCGCGAAGACCCATGTGCTGTCCGACGACTGGACGGTCAAGACGGACGACGGCACCTGGTCCAGCCACTGGGAGCATTCGGTCGCGCTCACCGAGGAGGGCCCGCTGGTGCTGACCGCCGTGGACGGCGGGGCGGCCAAGCTCGCCGAATACGGGATACAGACGGCCCCGGACCCCCTGGCGTAAGATCCCGATCGGCTTAATGATCTCCGATTCGGGGCATGCTGCCCCGGATTCGTGTTTCCCGATGGGCTGACGTAGACTGACACGTCGGCTCACGCGTGTCTTTCGGCATGTCGCGAACCGATCAAGGTAGCCGATCCCGAAAGCAGGACATGGCCAAGAAGCAAGGCGCCATCGAAATCGAGGGCACCGTGATCGAGTCTCTGCCGAACGCGATGTTCAAGGTGGAGCTTCAGAACGGTCACAAGGTCCTCGCGCACATCAGCGGCAAGATGCGTATGCACTACATCCGCATCCTGCCCGATGACCGGGTCGTCGTGGAGCTGTCTCCGTACGACCTGACGCGCGGACGGATCGTCTACCGCTACAAGTAGATCTCACGACCCGGAGAACCTCACACCCATGAAGGTCAAGCCGAGCGTCAAGAAGATCTGCGACAAGTGCAAGGTGATCCGCCGCCACGGTCGGGTCATGGTCATCTGCGACAACCTGCGCCACAAGCAGCGCCAGGGCTGACGTACGCCTGACCGCACGACCTGCACCTCGCAGTATCTTCGCGCGACGCATACACATACGTACATACGCAGTCATCCGTTCCCGCCTCCCGCGGGGACGACACCCCCGGTCGGAGGCCGGGGACCCGGCGGCCGCCGCGCGGCGGCCGGGAGTGGTGCTGCGGAAGACCTCCGACAACCATCTGGAGCCAGATTCATGGCACGCCTCGCAGGCGTTGACCTCCCGCGCGAAAAGCGCGTCGAGGTCGCCCTCACTTATGTCTTCGGCATCGGCCGCACCCTTGCCCAGGAGACCCTCGCCAGCACCGGCGTGAACCCGGACACCCGCGTTCGCGACCTGGCGGAAGAGGACCTGGTCAAGATCCGCGAGTACGTGGACAACAACATCAAGACCGAGGGTGACCTCCGTCGCGAGATCCAGGCCGACATCCGCCGCAAGGTCGAGATCGGCTGCTACCAGGGTCTGCGTCACCGCCGCGGGCTGCCGGTCCACGGCCAGCGCACCAGCACCAACGCCCGTACCCGCAAGGGCCCGCGTCGCGCCATCGCCGGCAAGAAGAAGCCGGGCAAGAAGTAGTCCGCACCGGACGCTGTTCAAGCGGTCCGGCTGTAGGACCGACCACCTCCACGGGAGATACACCGAATGCCTCCGAAGAGTCGTACGGCCGGCGCCAAGAAGGTGCGCCGCAAGGAGAAGAAGAACGTCGCCCACGGGCACGCTCACATCAAGAGCACGTTCAACAACACCATCGTCTCGATCACCGACCCGACCGGGAACGTGATCTCTTGGGCCTCGGCCGGCCACGTCGGCTTCAAGGGCTCGCGCAAGTCGACTCCGTTCGCCGCGCAGATGGCCGCCGAGTCGGCCGCCCGCCGGGCGCAGGAGCACGGCATGCGCAAGGTCGACGTGTTCGTCAAGGGTCCGGGCTCCGGCCGTGAGACCGCGATCCGCTCGCTCCAGGCCACCGGCCTGGAGGTGGGCTCGATCCAGGACGTCACTCCGACTCCGCACAACGGATGCCGCCCGCCCAAGCGTCGCCGCGTCTGACCAGCTGAAGTAGGAGAGATACCAGAAAATGGCGCGATACACCGGGGCCGACTGCAAGCGTTGCCGTCGGGAGAAGCAGAAGCTCTTCCTCAAGGGGAGCAAGTGCGAGAGCGCGAAGTGCCCGATCGAGATCCGTCCTTACCCCCCGGGTGAGCACGGTCGCGGGCGCACCAAGGACAGCGAGTACCTGCTGCAGCTCCGTGAGAAGCAGAAGGCCACCCGTATCTACGGCGTCCTTGAGAAGCAGTTCCGTGGTTACTACGCGGAGGCGAACAAGAAGTCCGGCAAGACCGGTGAGAACCTTCTTCGCATCCTCGAGTCGCGGCTGGACAACGTGGTCTACCGGGCCGGCTTCGCCAAGTCCCGCGACCACGCCCGGCAGCTGGTCCGCCACGGGCACATCAATGTGAACGGCCGCAAGACCGACATCCCGTCGGCCCGCGTCGCCGTGAACGACATCATCGAGGTTCGCCCGAAGTCCCGGACCATGACCCCCTTCCAGGTGGCTCAGGCCGAGGCCGGCGAGCGCACCGTGCCGGCGTGGCTGGAGGCCATTCCGTCGCAGCTGCGGATCCTCGTCCACTCGCTGCCCGAGCGCCAGGTGATCGACACCCAGGTGCAGGAGCAGCTGATCGTCGAGCTCTACTCGAAGTAAGCACGACGCTTGGGCCACCTTTCGGGGTGGCTCCGGATACGGGCGGTACGAGCCGTTTGGCCCGTGCCGCCCGTACCATCGTCAGTACAGAGGGCGTCAAATAGCGGGCGCCCACGACTGAAGGATCCAAACACCATGCTGATCGCTCAGCGTCCTTCGTTGACCGAAGAGGTCGTCGACGAATTCCGCTCCCGGTTCGTGATCGAGCCGCTGGAGCCGGGCTTCGGCTACACCCTCGGCAACTCCCTGCGTCGTACGCTCCTCTCCTCGATCCCCGGTGCGGCTGTCACCAGCATCCGGATCGACGGGGTCCTGCACGAGTTCACCACCGTGCCGGGCGTCAAGGAGGACGTCACCGACCTCATCCTCAACATCAAGCAGCTGGTCGTCTCCTCCGAGCACGACGAGCCGGTCGTGATGTACCTGCGCAAGCAGGGCCCCGGCCTGGTCACCGCCGCCGACATCGCCCCGCCGGCCGGTGTCGAGGTGCACAACCCCGACCTGGTCCTGGCCACGCTGAACGGCAAGGGCAAGCTGGAGATGGAGCTGACCGTCGAGCGCGGTCGCGGCTATGTCTCCGCCGTCCAGAACAAGCAGGTCGGCCAGGAGATCGGCCGGATCCCGGTCGACTCCATCTACTCGCCGGTGCTCAAGGTCACCTACAAGGTCGAGGCGACCCGTGTCGAGCAGCGCACCGACTTCGACAAGCTGATCGTCGACGTCGAGACCAAGCAGGCGATGCGCCCGCGTGACGCCATGGCCTCGGCCGGTAAGACCCTCGTCGAGCTGTTCGGTCTCGCCCGCGAGCTGAACATCGACGCGGAGGGCATCGACATGGGCCCGTCCCCCACGGACGCCGCCCTGGCCGCCGATCTGGCGCTGCCGATCGAGGAGCTCGAGCTCACCGTCCGCTCGTACAACTGCCTCAAGCGCGAGGGCATCCACTCCGTGGGTGAGCTCGTGGCGCGGTCCGAGGCGGACCTGCTCGACATCCGCAACTTCGGCGCCAAGTCGATCGACGAGGTCAAGGCCAAGCTGGCCGGTATGGGCCTGGCGCTCAAGGACAGCCCGCCCGGATTCGACCCGACCGCTGCCGCGGACGCGTTCGGCGCGGACGACGACGCGGACGCCGGTTTCGTCGAGACCGAGCAGTACTGAGCCCTGGGGCCCCGAGCTTCGCGCTCGGGGCCCTGAGCTGAAGTGTGAAGACTTCCGGCGGGCGCTCGCCCGTCGGTAACTGACACCGGTACCTCATACGGCCGGTGCAGACCGAAGGAGAAACAATGCCGAGGCCCACCAAGGGTGCCCGTCTGGGCGGCAGCGCGGCGCACGAGCGGCTGATGCTGGCGAACCTCGCCACCTCGCTGTTCGAGCACGGCCGCATCAAGACCACCGAGGCGAAGGCCCGCCGCCTGCGCCCGGTCGCGGAGAAGCTGATCACCAAGGCGAAGAAGGGCGACCTTCACAACCGCCGTCTGGTGCTGGCAACCATCCGTGACAAGAGCGTCGTGCACACTCTCTTCACGGAGATCGGCCCGCGCTACGAGAACCGCCCGGGTGGCTACACCCGTATCACCAAGATCGGTAACCGCCGTGGCGACAACGCGCCCATGGCGGTCATCGAGCTGGTCGAGGCGCTGACCGTGCAGCAGGAGGCTGTCGGCGAGGCCGAGGCCGCCACCAAGCGCACCGCGAAGGACGCTGCCGGCGACAAGGCGCTCGAGGGCCTGAAGAAGGACGAGGCCGCTGAGGCCAAGGACGAGGCCGCTGAGGCCCCGGCCGAGCCCGCCGCGGAAGCGGCTGATGAGGGCAGCAAGGACGCCTGAGCGTTGACGGCTTGAGGTGACGGGCCCGCTCCCAGCGACTTGGGGGCGGGCCCGTCCCGCATGGAGAGGATTTCTGGGTGACGGACGAGGCGCCCGAAGGCTATGTACGCGTCCGGCTGAACCTGTCGTACGACGGCACGGACTTCTCGGGCTGGGCCAAGCAGCGCGGCCGGGACACGGTGCGCACCGTACAGGGCGAGCTGGAGAGCGCCCTCCAGGTCGTCATGCGCATGCAGGACCCTGTGGACCTGACCGTCGCGGGCCGCACCGACGCCGGTGTCCACGCGCGCGGCCAGGTCGCCCATGTCGACCTCCCTGAGCCCGTCTGGGCCGAGCACCGCGAGAAGCTGCTGCGCCGCCTGGCCGGCCGGCTTCCGCACGACATACGCGTCTGGTCCGTCGCCGAGGCCCCGCCCGGCTTCAACGCCCGCTTCTCCGCCGTCTGGCGCCGCTACGCCTACCGCGTCGTCGACCACCCCGGCGGCGTCGACCCGCTGCTGCGCGGCCATGTGCTGTGGCACGACTGGCCGCTGGACGTGGACGCCATGAACGAGGCCGCGCAGAAGCTGCTCGGGGAGCACGACTTCGCGGCGTACTGCAAGAAGCGCGACGGCGCCACCACCATCCGCACCCTCCAGCGGCTGAGCTGGGAGCGCGGCCCCGACGGCATCATCACGGCGACCGTGCGGGCCGACGCCTTCTGCCACAACATGGTCCGGGCCCTGGTCGGCGCCCTTCTCTTCGTCGGCGACGGCCACCGCCCGGCGGACTGGCCCGCCAAGGTGCTGGCCGCCGGGGTGCGTGACTCCGCGGTCCATGTCGTCCGCCCCCATGGGCTGACCCTCGAAGAGGTCGGCTACCCCTCCGACGACCAACTCGCCGCCCGCAACCGCGAGGCGCGCAACAAGCGTTCGCTGCCGCTGGCGCATCCGGCGCCTGGGGCGGGCTGCTGCTGAACCGTCACGCCGGAAGTGTGACGGCCAGGTTGTTGGCCTTGGTGAGGTAGGGGCGGATGCCGTCGGTGGCCGGGTAGAGGTCCGTCTTGTTGCGGTCGACGATGTCGCCGATGATCCGGCCGACGCGGAGCGGAGCCGCGTCGGCCGGGGCCCCGGCGTCCGACCCGAGACGGAGCGTCAGGTCCCATACCGGCGCCTTGGCCGAGTGTGCGTCGGCTGCGCGGATCCGGTCGTACGGGATGGTGGCGCGGAAGTCGGCCGGGCCGAGGGCCGTGACGGGGATGGTGAAGGGGCTCGACGTGCCGCCGCGCGGAACGGCCCAGACGGTGGGGGCCGCGTCCGCCGGGAAGGCGGTGCCGTGCAGGGTGCCCGCCACGCTGATCGCCTCGGCGTCGGCGTGGATCGTACGGGCCTCGGCGTGGGCCCGGCGGCGCCAGGTGCGCAGCGCGAGATGGCCGCCCACGGTGCGGTACGGGATCCACCAGGAGAACGGGGCGTCGGGCAGCGGCTCGAGGTCCAGCAGGCCGCGCCCCTCCGCGAAGCGGCAGTCCACGCGGCGGCGGGCGCCGTCGCCCGGCCGTACGACGTGCAGGTCCCAGCGGCCCTCGGCGAGGGTGAGGGCGCGGCGGTCGAGCAGCGCGGTCCAGGGGGCGTCGTCGGTGGCGGGGGGACGCAGGGGCAGGGTGAGCGGGGCGGTCCCCTGGCCGTCGTGGTCGTCGCGGCGGGTGAGGGTGAGCGCGAGATCGGTGCCGCGCATGTCCGTACGGTCGATCAGGACGGTCAGATTGCCGTCCGCGTCGACGCGGCAGGAGGCGCTGGGGCGCAGCGGCTTGCGGATCAGCTGCTTGACCGCGCCCTTGAGGGTGGTCTTCAGGGGCGACGCCATCGCCAAGGGGCTGCTGAGCCTCAGCAGCGGACCGCGTGCGCGGCGGGTGGCCGGGACGGCCGTGCCACGCGCCTCGTAGAGCTCCGTGAACAGCTGCTCGTACGCCTGCGCCACGCGCTCCGGCGCGTACCGCCGCGCCGCCGCGCGCGCCGCCGCGCCCATCGAGCGGCGCAGCTCGTCGTCCTCGATCAGGCTCAGCAGTCCCTTGGCGATGGCGTCGGTGTCGCCGACGGGGACGAGGAGGCCGTCCCGGCCGTGCGTGATGATCTCGCCCGGCCCGTGGGGGCAGTCGGTGGCGACGACGGGCACACCGCAGTGCATGGCCTCCACGATCGTCATCCCGAACGACTCCTCGCGCGAGGTGACGGCGGCGATCGAGCCCTTGGCCCACTCGGGCTCGATGGGGGAGTGGGCGCCCATGAGCGTGATGTGGTCGGCCAGGCCGAGCTCGTCGATCCGGCGGCGGAGTACGGGCTGCTGGGGGCCTCGGCCGTAGATGCGCAGCTGCCAGTCGGGGTGCTTGGCGGCGACCGTGGCCCAGGCCTCCACCAGCAGGTCGTACCGCTTGACGGGGATGAGCCGCCCGGCCGCCACGACCAGCTTCGCCGAGGAGTCGGACGGCTCCACCTCCGTGGCGGGGACCCCGTTGGGCAGCCCGACGATCCGGGTGGTCACACCGGGCAGCTGGGCGCGGTGTGTCCCGGCGTCGGCCTCCGAGACGGTGGTGTACGCGTCCAGCCGGGCGATCGCGGCGTCGCAGGCGGCGCGGAGCGACGCCTGGTGGGTGCCGTAGATCCGGTGCTCCTGCCCGATCCGCACATAGCGGCGCTGCCCGAACTCGGCGAGGTAGATCACCAGCCCGGGGCGGGTCGCGATGACCACGTCCGCGTCGGTGTCCGCGAGGTATGCGGCGATGCGCTGGTCGGTCAGCGCGTTGAAGTTCGTGGTGCCTTTCGCCTCGGCGGCCGGGATATGCGAAGTGGGCTGTTCGAGAAGGGCGTTGTCCGCGTCGCTCCCCTTCGCCTCCGGGCGCCGGTCGATCAGCGGGGTGATCCGGACGGCGGGGTGGAGGGGGAGACTGGGCGCGCTGTGGGTCCGCATGACGGTGACGATCTCGACCGTATGGCGGGCGGCGAGCGCGCTTGCCATATTGAAGGTCGTGCGGATGGTGCCGCCTATTCCGTACGCGTTGTGCAGCAGAAATGAGATCTTCATGGTGATGTGCGCACGGCCGGGGCGACCCCGCCGCGCGTCGGCCCCCCTCCGGCCCGAGTCTCTGCGCTGATACCGCCCGCCCGCCCGGCTTGGTCAGGGCCGGTACGGGGCGGTTTGCTCGTTAAGACAGAGCACCGAGGGAAAGGTTGCTTTTGCCGCAGCTGATATGTGATGCCCCACATCTGGGTTATCCGGTACAACCCTCCGCGGGGGTCGGGTGTCGGAGCATCCCGTGAATCCCCGGGTTCCGCAAAGAGTGGCGACTGCCGTTCGGTAGAGGACGCTCTCGGCCCGATCCCACGACCAGCCGTTCTCGATCACCAAGGTGCGCCAGCCGGTGTGGCCGAACCAGAACCACAGCAGGCCGGCTGTGTCCTCCACGATGCGCCTTGCGGATCGCCTCGTGCACCGTGAACTGGCCTTCGTTGCCCATCCGCGTGCCCTGCGCCAGCGCCTTGAGGACCGCCTCGGGTGTCCGTAGGGCGAGTATCTGCCGCATGGCCTGCTCGTAGCCGGAGTGCTGGAGGATCAGCGCGCGAGTCCGCGCGGCAGCCTTCTCGCGCAAGGGGGAGACGTAGGTGCGCTGATGGTGCCATCCGCCTGCGCGACTCCGGGACCGGCGGGGGTCCTCGCCTTGGGTGTGTGGATGCGATCGGCCTTCAGTGAGCTGCGCTTCCCCATCCTCGGCACGGCCCACGGCGATGACCAGGTCTGGGTGCGGCTGCGCATGCGGGGCCGTCACACCGGCCCCTTCGTCCGGTTCCGCGAAGGATCCCTCGATCAGGCGATGCCCCCCACCGGGCGCGAGATCGACTTTGAACAGATCCATGTGCTCGGCCTCCGTGACGGCAGGCCGACGGCGGGAGGGGCCGAATCTCGCTCACGGTCGGGACGGCCTCTGCCATGCTCGGGGATGCCGCGTCGGCTGGCCGTTGTGATCTCGTGATCCGGCGTTGCGCAACCTTTTCGGCGATATCGGATTGTCATGGAAATCTCTGTTCGACCAGGTGCAGCCCGATGTTTGATGACCTCAACCGCGATCGCGGGAGAGTCAACCAAGGATGGACAAAACGTGAGTAAGTCTGTGTCGCGCGTCGTGTTGGCGGTCACGGCCGTGGCGGCGCTGGGGTTGGTGACCGCGTGCGGCGGCGACTCCGACGGTGACAAGAAGTCCGACAAGTCAACTGAGAAGACGCCGGCGGCGGAGCAGCAGGCCGCGCCGCTGCCGAAGGCCGCGCTGGGGAAGGCCGTGGTCGTGAAGGCCGACATCAAGGGCTTCGAAGTCGAGAAGATGACGGACAAGGAGTACTCGGACGGCGGGGAGGCGAAGGCCGCCGACGCCAAGTGCCAGCCGCTGGCGCAGTTGATGGGGTCTCAGACGAACCCGGCGCCGAAGGACTCGGCGTACGCGACGTTCGCCTCGGCCGGGGCGCTGACCGGTAGCGGCAAGGGCACGGGGACCGCCACGGGCATGATCCGGCTGTCCTCGTACGCGGAGGCCGGCGCCGAGCAGACCGTATCGGACCTGCGGGGCGCTCTCGCGGCCTGCGCCGGTGGGTTCAAGGCGACCGACGGGAGCGGCGCGAAGGCGGACGTCGCGAAGGTGGAGACGCTGACCGCGCCGAAGCTCGGCGACGAGGCGCTGTCCTACACCTTGGCCGAGGCGGGCACGGAGGACGTCGGCACCGTGAAGTTCACGATCGTGCGCTCCGGTACGCACCTGTCCGTGTTCTTCGGCGTCGACATCGCGAACCCGACCAAGCCCCTCCTCCCGGACGCCGTGGTCTCGGCGCAGGTCGCCAAGTTGGAGAAGGCGCTGAAGGCGTAACAGTGCGCCGCCCGCCCGGCCGCCGAAGCGCGCGGCCGGGCGGCGGGCTCTAGTCGGTGGCCGTCGCCGCCGCCGACGCCTGCTGGTTGCCGCGCTCCAGGATGCGGCGGAAGGCGTAGTCCGCGATATCGCGTCCCGCCCGCACCGCCTTGGTGTCGCCGCTGGTCACGTCCTTGCCGGAGGTGTAGCCGGCGATGGTGAAGTAGGCATAGCGGCCGATGGCGTTGGCGGACGCCTGGCAGTCGGCCTGGCGGCAGAAGACGGGTACACCGTCGCCGGCGAGGGACGCCACATTGGGCCCCGACTGATTCTTGGCCCGCTCCGCCGCCGCCTTGGTGTCGAAGACGGCGATGCCGACGGTGACCGCGACGCCGTCCTTGGAGAAGGTCGCGCGGAACAGTTGGCGGCAGCCGTTGTTGGTGAGGACGGAGCCGAGGCCGCCCTGGGCCGCCGTCGCGCAGTTCTTCGTGGCGGCGGTCGCGGCCTTGGAGTACTCATGGCCGTTCCCGACGGCCTTGTCACCGGAGAAGAGGGTGCCGGTGCTGATCGGCGCCTTGTCCCGCTTCGCGCTGGAGATGATGTCCAGCGGCTTCGGCGGGGCCGGTGGGGCCACATCGGAGAACGTGGGCTCGGGGGTGGGGGACTCGCTGGGCAGGTCCTGCGGCGAGGGCAGCTGACTGGCGGACTTGTCGGACTTGTTGGAGTCGCCCTTGCCGCCGCCGCTGCTGATCACGGCCGTGGCGACGATCGCCGCGACGGCGGCCGTCGCGAGCACACCGCCGCCGATGAACAGCAGCTTGCGGCGGCGGCCGCGCCTTGCGGTGTCGTCGGCGAGCGCCGCCCAGTCGGGCGTCGGCGGTTGGGATCCCCCGGGCCCGTAGCCTCCCCCGGGCCCGTAAGGCCCCCCTTGCCCAAAGCTCATGGCGCACATCGTATTCCGGTCGGGTGCTAAACCGGTTGGTCCGGTACACCGCCAGAGGTCACAATCCGGTGCATGGGACATGTGGAGGCGGGCCATCTCGAGTACTACCTCCCGGACGGGCGGGTGCTGCTCGGGGATGTGTCGTTCCGGGTCGGTGAGGGCGCCGCGGTCGCTCTGGTGGGGGCCAACGGCGCCGGGAAGACCACGCTGCTGAGGCTGATCGCGGGGGAGCTCAAGCCGCACGGCGGAGCGGTGACGGTCAGCGGCGGGCTCGGGGTGATGCCGCAGTTCGTGGGGTCCGTACGGGACGACCGGACGGTGCGGGACCTGCTGGTGTCGGTCGCGCGGCCGGGGATCCGGAAGGCTGCCGGGGCGGTGGACGCGGCCGAGTACGCGATCATGACGAAGGACGACGAGCCCGCGCAGATGAGTTACGCGCAGGCGCTCAGCGACTGGGCCGAGGCGGGCGGGTACGAGGCCGAGACGGTGTGGGACATGTGCACCATGGCCGCGCTCGGCGTCCCGTACGAGCGGGCGCAGTGGCGCCAGGTGCGGACGCTGTCGGGCGGTGAGCAGAAGCGGCTGGTGCTGGAGTCGCTGCTGCGCGGCGCCGACGAGGTGCTGCTGCTGGACGAGCCGGACAACTATCTGGACGTCCCCGGCAAGCGGTGGCTGGAGGAGCGGCTGCGGGAGACGAAGAAGACGGTGCTGTTCGTCTCCCACGACCGGGAGCTGCTGGCCCGCTCCGCCGAGAAGATCATCAGCGTGGAGCCGGGCCCGGCGGGCAGCGACGTCTGGGTGCACGGCGGCGGCTTCGGCACGTACCACCAGGCCCGCAAGGAGCGCTTCGCCCGCTTCGAGGAGCTGCGGCGGCGCTGGGACGAGGAGCACGCCAAGCTCCGGCAGCTGATGCTCACCTTCAAGCAGAAGGCGGCGTACAACTCGGACATGGCCAGCCGTTACCAGGCCGCGAAGACCCGGCTGCGGAAGTTCGAGGAGGCGGGCCCGCCGCAGGAGCCGCCGCGTGAGCAGGACATCCGGATGCGGCTGAAGGGCGGCCGGACCGGGGTGCGCGCGGTGACCTGCCGGCAGCTGGAGCTCACCGGGCTGATGAAACCGTTCGACCTGGAGGTCTTCTACGGGGAGCGGGTGGCCGTACTCGGCAGCAACGGCTCGGGGAAGTCCCACTTCCTGCGGCTGCTGGCGGGCGACGGGGTCGCGCATACGGGCGCGTGGAAACTGGGGGCGCGGGTGGTGCCCGGGCACTTCGCGCAGACCCACGCCCACCCCGAGCTGGACGGGCGCCCCCTCGTCGACATCCTGTGGACCGAGCACGCCAAGGACCGGGGCGGCGCGATGAGCGCGCTGCGCCGCTATGAGCTGGAGCGCCAGGGCGACCAGCGCTTCGACAGGCTGTCCGGCGGGCAGCAGGCACGCTTCCAGATCCTGTTGCTGGAGCTGGCGGGGGCCACCGCGCTGTTGCTGGACGAGCCGACGGACAACCTGGATCTGGAGAGTGCGGAGGCGCTGCAGGAGGGTCTTGAACGGTACGAGGGCACGGTGCTGGCCGTGACGCACGACCGGTGGTTCGCCCGGTCCTTTGACCGCTTTCTGGTCTTCGGGTCGGACGGGGTGGTGCGGGAGGCGTCGGAGCCGGTCTGGGACGAGGGGCGGGTGGCCCGTAAGAGGTGAGCGATGCGGTGGCGTGCCGGGGGCGTTTTGACCCGTACGGGGGCGGGCCGGTATTCTGCCAGTTCGTTATGCGTATTGGCTTGCTCGTTCTCACGTGAGAGGCCGTTACGCCGGTCCACCGGGCCGATGACCAGCGGCAGGCACTCGGTTTGCGTCACCGATGTGCGGCCAAGGCTGTCGTGATCGTCCGGGTGGCCTTGTCAGGACCACACTCACTGAAGAAGCGAAGGCTACGACCGTGCGTACGTACAGCCCCAAGCCCGGCGACGTCCAGCGTCAGTGGCACGTCATCGACGCCACCGACGTCGTCCTGGGCCGCCTGGCCTCTCAGGCCGCCACCCTTCTCCGTGGCAAGCACAAGCCGGTGTACGCGCCGCATGTCGACACTGGTGACTTCGTCATCATCATCAACGCCGACAAGGTGCACCTCTCCGGCAACAAGCGAACCCAGAAGATGGCGTACCGCCACTCCGGCTACCCGGGTGGTCTGCGCTCCATCCGCTATGACGAGCTGCTGGCCAAGAGCCCGGAGAAGGCCGTCGAGAAGGCCATCAAGGGCATGATCCCCAAGAACACCCTGGGCCGTCAGATGCTCTCGAAGCTGAAGGTCTACGCGGGCGACCAGCACCCGCACGGCGCTCAGCAGCCGGTCCCGTTCGAGATCACCCAGGTCGCGCAGTAGTCCCGGCCACCCCCTAAGACGAAGAGAATCTGAGGAGCATCGTGGCCGAGACCACCGCCGAGACCCCCGTCGAGACCCCTGTCGAGACCCCCCTCGATGTCGAGGAGTACACCACCGAGAGCGTGGAGACGATCGAGTCGGAGTACACCTCCGAGTCGCTCGCTTCCCGCTTCGGCGAGCCGCAGCCGGCCGCCGGCACCGGCCGCCGTAAGAACGCCATCGCCCGCGTCCGTATCGTGCCGGGCAGCGGCCAGTGGAAGATCAACGGTCGCACCCTTGAGGGGTACTTCCCCAACAAGGTGCACCAGCAGGAAGTCAACGAGCCCTTCAAGGTGCTCGAGCTGGACGACCGCTACGACGTCATCGCCCGCATCGCGGGTGGCGGCGTCTCCGGTCAGGCCGGTGCGCTGCGCCTGGGCATCGCCCGCGCGCTGAACGAGGCGGACGTGGACAACAACCGCGCCCCGCTGAAGAAGGCCGGCTTCCTGACCCGTGACGACCGCGCCACCGAGCGTAAGAAGGCCGGTCTGAAGAAGGCCCGTAAGGCGCCGCAGTACAGCAAGCGCTAATCGCGCGGCTGCGCTGCTGCCCATACGGCGGCTTCGCTCGCTTGTTCGAACGCCCCGGCGGCACCACCGTGCCGCCGGGGCGTTCGGCTATTCGCACCAGGGGGCGTATACCTACAAGCAAGCTTCCGCCCCCCAGCTCGTAATCTCGGAGGACACCAGTGGGACGACTCTTCGGTACGGACGGTGTGCGCGGTGTCGCCAACGCCGACCTGACGGCTGAGATGGCGCTCGGTCTGTCGGTCGCCGCGGCGCATGTGCTCGCCGAGGCGGGAACCTTCGAAGGCCACCGGGCGGTAGCGGTGGTCGGGAGGGATCCGCGCGCGTCCGGGGAGTTCCTGGAGGCCGCCGTGGTGGCCGGTCTTGCCAGTGCGGGCGTGGACGTACTGCGGGTGGGCGTGCTGCCGACGCCCGCGGTGGCGTATCTGACCGGCGTGCGGGGCGCGGACCTGGGTGTGATGCTGTCCGCCAGCCACAACGCGATGCCCGACAACGGCATCAAGTTCTTCGCCCGCGGCGGCCACAAGCTCGCGGACGAGCTGGAGGACCGGATCGAGACCACCTACCGCGCGCACGCCTCCGGCGAGCCGTGGGTCCGGCCGACCGGCGCGGGCGTGGGCCGGGTGCGCGAGTACGGGGAGGGCTTCGACAAGTACGTCGCCCACCTCATCGGCGTCCTGCCCAACCGGCTGGACGGGCTGAAGGTCGTCATCGACGGCGCGCACGGCGCGGCCGCCCGGGTCTCCCCGGAGGCGTTCACCCGGGCCGGTGCCGAGGTCATCACCATCGGCACCGAGCCGGACGGGCTCAACATCAACGACGGCTACGGCTCCACCCACCTGGACCGGCTCCAGGCCGCCGTCCTCGAGCACCGGGCCGACCTGGGCATCGCGCACGACGGCGACGCCGACCGCTGCCTGGCCGTGGACGCGGTGGGCCAGGAGGTCGACGGCGACCAGATCCTCGCGGTGCTCGCGCTCGCGCTGCGCGAGGCGGGCGGCCTGCGGGAGAACACGGTCGTCGGCACCGTGATGTCCAACCTCGGCTTCAAACTCGCCATGCGGCGCGAGGGCGTCGAGCTGGTCCAGACGGCGGTCGGCGACCGCTATGTGCTGGAGGAGATGAAGGAGCACGGCTACGCCCTGGGCGGCGAGCAGTCCGGCCATGTCATCGTGCTCGACCACGCCACCACCGGCGACGGCACCCTGACCGGGCTGCTGCTGGCCGCCCGGGTGGCCGCCACCGGCCGTACGCTGGCCGACCTCGCGGCCGTCATGGAGCGGCTGCCGCAGGTGCTGATCAACGTCCGGGACGTGGACAAGTCCCGGGTCGCCTCCAGCGCCGAGCTGGCCGCGGCGGTGACGGACGCGGAGCGCGAGCTGGGCGAGACCGGGCGGGTGCTGCTGCGGCCGTCCGGGACCGAGCCCCTGGTGCGGGTGATGGTCGAGGCCGCGGACATCGACCAGGCCCGGTCGGTCGCGGAGCGCCTCGCGGACGCGGTGAAGTCCGCGCTCGGCTAGCCCCGGCAACTTGCGGTGAGTATGAGACAGCGACACGCCATGACGTCGGCGCCTTGCCCA
>NZ_JBSFMM010000184.1:0-23074 GCF_053599555.1 Streptomyces sp. NPDC000941 | reverse complement strand
CTCGCGCCGTGCGCCCTCGCAGACACCGCACGCCCCGTAACCGCGGGCGCACGGCGGCGGTTGGCGCTGCATGCACGACGACCGCTCCCCGTCCATGGTCCGGCTCGCCGCCGCGTCCCTGGTCGGCACCGCCATCGAGTTCTACGACTTCTTCGTCTACGGCACCGCGGCCGCGCTCGTTCTCGGCCCGCTCTTCTTCCCCACCGTCTCCCCGCTCGCCGGGACCTTCGCCGCCTTCGGCACCTTCGCCGTCGGCTTTCTCTCCCGACCCCTGGGCTCGGCACTCTTCGGCCCACTCGGCGACCGGTACGGCAGACGACCGGTCCTGGTGTTCTCGCTGCTGCTCACCGGGGTCGCGACGGTCGCGGTCGGCTTTGTGCCCACGTATGACTCGATCGGCGCCGCGGCCCCCGTACTGCTGCTGACGCTGCGCTTTCTGCAGGGCCTCGGGCTCGGCGGCGAGTGGGGCGGCGCGGTGCTGCTGACCGCCGAGCACGCGCCCGAGCGGCGGCGCGGGCTGTGGGCGGGCATTCCGCAGATCGGTCCGTCCGTCGGATTTCTGTTCGCCAACGGCGTCATGCTGGCCCTGTCCGCGACGCTGAGCGAGGCCGATTTCCGGTCCTGGGGCTGGCGGGTGCCGTTCTGGGCGGCGGCCGTGCTGGTGGCGGCCGGGCTGCTGCTGCGCGCCCAGCTCGCCGAGTCCCCGCAGTTCCGGGAGTTGGCCGAGCGCGACGAGCGCGCCGCCGCTCCGCTCGCCGAGGTGGTGCGCGGCCACTGGCGGCTGGTGCTGCTCACCGCGGGCGGCCTCGCGGTGGGCTACGCGGTCTTCTACACCGTGACGACCTGGTCGCTGGCGTACGGGACGGAGCGGCTGGGGGTGGACCGCACGGTCATGCTCGGCTGTGTCATGGCGGCGGTGGCGGCCCTGGGCGCGGTGACGCCGCTGGCCGCGCATCTGGGCGACCGCTTCGGGCGGCGGAGCATGTGTCTGGCGGGCTGCGCCGGCACGGTGCTGTGGATGTTCCCGATGGTGGCGCTGCTGAGCACCGGGCGGGCCCCGCTGATGTTCCTCGGGTTCCTGGGCGCGCTGCTGGCCTTTGTCTCGATGTTCGCCGTCACGGCGGCCTATCTGCCCGAGCTGTACGAGCCGCGGGTGCGCTGCACGGGCGCGGCCGTCGGCTACAACCTCGGGGGCGTGCTCGGCGGCGGGCTCACCCCGCTGGTGGCGACCGCCCTGTCGCGCGGCGACGGTCCGCCGTGGGGCGTCGCCGCGTATCTGACCGGTATCGCGCTGCTCAGCCTGGGCTGCTTCGCACTGCTGCCGGAGACCCACCCGGCGGACGGCACGGACCGCCCCCTCCCACGGCCGATGGAGGCCGGGGAGGCGGCGGTCTAGGGTCCGCCTTCAAAGGGGGCGTCCGGCCGCGAGCGGCGTCTGGCGCGGTGCATCGCAAGGCGGAGGATCGCCCTCGTACTGGGCGTACTCGGGCGGCTCCGACAACGCAGCGAGGTGCCGTTCCAGGCGTCGTGAGCAGGGCGCCCCCTTTGAAGGCGGGCCCTAGGCCCGCTCCGGGGTCAGGGCGGCCCGGGGCGAGTCGGGGGCGGGAGCCGGCGGGTGCGGCCGCCGGCTCCCTGGTCGGGGTGGTAGGTCAACACTGTCGCCGTCGCCGTGGTCAGGGCCGGGCGTCGATGCTGTCCCGCTCGTCCGTCGCGGCGTCGTCCTCGGCCCGCTCCCCGGCCGCCCGCTCCCGCTCGGCCTGCTTCTTCGAGGCGTAGAGGCTGGTGACCGTGGTGATGGCGAGCACCGCGCAGATGACCGCGAGCGAGACCGGGATGCTGATCTCGGGGACATGCACACCGGACTCGTGCAGCGCGTGGAGCACCAGCTTCACGCCGATGAAGCCGAGGATCACCGACAGCCCGTACGACAGGTGGACCAGCTTCTTCAGCAGCCCGCCGATCAGGAAGTACAGCTGGCGCAGGCCCATCAGCGCAAAGGCATTGGCCGTGAAGACGATGTACGGGTCCTGGGTGAGGCCGAAGATCGCGGGTATCGAGTCGAGCGCGAACAGGACGTCCGTGGTGCCGATCGCCAGCATGACGATGAGCATCGGGGTCATCAGGCGCTTGCCGTTCTCGACGATGAACAGCTTGGTGCCGTGGTACTTGTCGGTGGACGGGAAGCGCTTCTCGACCGCCTTCAGCAGGCGGTTCTCCTCGAACTCCTCTTCCTCCTCGTCGGCCCGCGCCTCCTGGATGAGCTTCCAGGCGGTCCAGATGAGGAATGCGCCGAAGAGGTAGAAGACCCAGGAGAAGTTCGAGATGATCGCGGCGCCCGCGCCGATGAAGACCGTCCGCAGCACCAGCGCTATGAGCACACCCACCATCAGCACCCGCTGCTGGTAGATCGTCGGCACCGCGAACTTCGCCATGATCAGCACAAAGACGAAGAGGTTGTCGACGCTCAGCGACTTCTCGGTGATGAACCCGGCGAAGAACTCGCCCGAGGGCTGCCCGCCCGCGAAGACGAGCAGTCCGAGCCCGAACAGTCCGGCGAGGGCGATCCAGACGGCCGTCCAGATGCCCGCTTCCTTGAGCGAGACCTCATGCGGTTTACGGCCGCCGATGAAGAAGTCGACGGCGATCAGGGCGCACAGACCGGCAATGGTCAGCACCCACAGGGACCAGGAGACGTCCAACGGTTCCTCCGGCATTCGTACGGCAAAGTTCAGCGTCGTCGCTGCCGGAGGTCTCTTCCGCCCGGGCTCGCACCACGGGCCGACGCCCCGGGTTCGCATCCGGCCCGACCAGGCACCGGACGCGATCCGTACTGACGGGAACGCCGCGACAGGAGTACTCCCCTCCGCACAAAGAAGAGTACAGGAATCACCAAGGAAGAGTAAAGAGATGGGTAAATCTGCTGGTCAGCAGTCCTTTACCTAGTAATGACCGAGCATCAGAAGTCAGCGGTCATACGACTGCCGGGCCCTGACCACCTGCGTCAGCACCTGCTCCACCACCTGGCTGCCGGCCGGCACCAGCGACGGCTCGTACGTCCAGGCGTGGCCCACCCAGGGGTCGGCCAGGTGGTCGTCCGGGACCGGGGTGACCCTCATCAGCGAGCGCCACAGCGGGTCGAGCACCGGGCCGTACGCCTGGGCGTCCTGCCGGTCGGCCACCATCATCAGATGCACGCCCACCGACGGCCCCTCGTCCGCGAGATAGCGCAGCTGGGTGACGGCCCGGTCGTCGAAGCCGTGCGGGAAGTCATTGACGATCAGCAGCTGTTCGGTGATGTCCAGGTCCGGCGGCAGCGCGTCCGTGGCGCCGCTGCGCACCGCCATCTGCACCAGGTCGACCCGGCGCGTCAGCCCGGCGAGCATCGCGCTCACCCCCTGGGCGCCGGAGGCGGGCGGCTCGCGCAGCACGCCGGAGCTCAGCAACGGGGCCAGGGACCCGGCTGCCGACCCCGCCGGGTCGATCACATGAACCGTGAACTCACCCGCCGGATAAACCGCCAGCAGCCGCGCGGCATGCGCGACCGCCGTGTCCGCGGCCAGCCGGCGCAGCTCCCCGGAGTCCACCATCGCCGCGTCGGACAGGGCGTCCCGCCCGCTGTCGATCCACAGCCCGCGCTCCAGCGGCAGCCGCACCAGCATCGGGATGCGCAGATCACTCCGCTCCGGGAGATGCAGCTCCCCCAGGCGCAGCGCCATGGGTATCTCCATGGGCACCTGATAGGCCTGCCAGACCGGGCTGTCCCAGCGCGCGAACGCCGGGGGCAGCGCGGGCTCGACCACCTCGGCCTCGGCGGCGAGTTGGGCCAGATCCCGGTCGAGGGCGGCGCGGGCCTGCTCGACCAGGGCGGTGTGCTTGGTACGGGCCTCCGCGCGGGCCGCGTCGGCGGCCGGGCCGAAGCGAGTGCGCGGGTCGGACAGGACCCCGTCCAGCTCCTTCTCCATACGGGAGTCGGCGAAGTCGACGGCGCTGCGGTACGCCGCGGTCGTCCGCGCCAGGTCCTCGAACATGCCCCAGACCTGGTTGTAGAGCCGCTCGTCCATGGTCCAGCCGGAGGCGTCGCCCGCGACGGGCTGGGCGGGCTGTCCCGGCTGGGCGGGCGGGGCGGCCGGAGGGGGCGTGGGCGGCGCGGACGTACGGCGGCTGGGGTGCTGGTAGTTGACCGAACCGCCCGAACCCGGCCCGCCCGAACCGGGCGCGGCTCCGGCGGCGGTGCCCGCGGGGGCCTGCTGCGGCGCGGCGGCGGGCTCGCCCATCGGGCCGCTGCCGCCGGCCGTGGCCGTACGCACCCGTCCCTCGCCCTCCGGGCGGGGCGGCGGCGGGGCGACCGAGCGGGCCATGCCCTGGGCGATCGCGTCATTGATCCGCGCGGCGAGCTCGACGGCCTCCGACAGCCCCTGGTCCTGCAGCATCGCGGCCAGCCCGCCCGCGTACCCCTGGCCGACGGCGCGCACCTTCCAGGCGCCCTGCCTGCGGTACAGCTCCAGGGCGACCACCGCGGACTCCGAGTCGAGGTCGGTGATGGTGTAGCTGGCGACCTCGGTGCCGTCCAGGCCGGTGGCGGCGATGAACGGCGCGGGCATGGCGCCGAAGCGGGTGGGGCCGCCGACGCCCGTCGGCAGGGCCAGCAGGACATTGACCCGGTGGACGTCCTCGGGCATCGCGCCGAGGTCCACGGCGAGCCGGTGGTCCGCCGCGGCCTGCTTGGGCACATCGATGCCCGGAAGCTGCGGCGCGGCGGGATGGGCGACCCATTCGGTCCCCCGTACTGTGCCCTGCTCGTCGCCGAGGGTCACCCCGGCCACGATCGGATGGCCCGCCGAGACCCGGATCTCCAAACGGGTCTGGGGCAGTGGGTGGTTCTGCCCTCGGACCAGCTCGGCCGTCATGGGTGCGTCCCCTCGTTGTGTTTCGCCGTATTGAGATATGCGTTGAGTGCTTGTGCGTGCGATCAGTGCTTGTGCGTGTGCATGTGCGTGTGTGCTCGGTGCCCATGGCGTCGGGAGCACGTCGGCCCGGTGGGCGGATGCGCCTACCGGGCCGACGGATTCAGCTGCTCACAGGTGCGGCAGGAGGTGCGGCATCAGGTCCTGGAAGGTGCGGCCGTTGGCCGGCTCGCCGACGGCCTTCATCTGCCAGCCGGAGCCGGCGCGCTGCACCTTGCACATGATCTGCGCGGTGTACTGCCCGCCACCGGTGAGGGTGTAACGGGCCAGCTCCTGGCCGTTGGTCTCGTCCACCAGCCGGCAGAACGCGTTCTGCACCTCGGCGAAGGTCTGGCCGGTGAAGGAGTTCACCGTGAAGACGATCTGGTCGATGTGCACCGGCACCCGCGCCAGGTCGACCAGGATGGCCTCGTCGTCGCCGCCCTGGCCGGCGCCGCCCACCAGGTTGTCGCCGGTGTGGCGCACCGAGCCGTCGTCGCTGACCAGGTGGCGGAAGAAGACGACGTCCACCGGCTGCTTGTCGGCGAACAGGACAGCCGAGGCGTCGAGGTCGATCTCCCGCGTGCGGGAACCGAACAGCCCGCGGCGGGGCGCCGCCTGCCAGCCAAGTCCCATCCGCACCGCGGTCAGGGTGCCCCCGTCGGCCTTCTGCAGACTGATGGCCTGTCCCTTGGACATGTTGACCGTCACGCGCTGTCCCTACTCTCGTTTCTCGATATCCCCGCGGCCGCCCGGTCCGCACGGCCTGCTTGAACCCTATGCACTGGGATAAGCCCCCCAACCGCCCCCACCGGCTTTTGTGTCGGTCTTGCAACACACCGGGCGGCACGGACCGGGCGCGGCACACCTCAGGGGTCACTCGGGGGTCAGGACAGCCCGGCCTCCCTCATCTGGCGCAGCTCTTTCTTCAGCTCCCCCACCTCGTCGCGCAGGCGGGCCGCGATCTCGAACTGCAGCTCGGCGGCCGCGGCCCGCATCCGGTCGGTCATCTCCTCGATCAGCTCCGCGAGTTCGGCGGCCGGACGGTCCGTCAGCTGCCCGTCCTTGGCCCCCTTGGCCCCCTTGGCCCCCTTGCCCGCGCTTCCCGCCCGCTGCCCGGCGAGAGCGGGCACCGGGGCCTTCGCCTGCCCCTTGGCACCCTTGCCGTCGGTCTTGCGGTAGCCGCTGCCCAGCAGCTCCTTGGTGTCGATCTCCTCGCGGGCGATGGTCGCCACGATGTCGCCGATCTTCTTGCGGAGCGGCTGCGGGTCGATCCCGTTGGCCTTGTTGAAGGCGACCTGCTTCTCCCGGCGCCGGTTGGTCTCGTCGATGGCCTTCTCCATCGCCGCAGTGACCTTGTCGGCGTACATATGCACCTGGCCGGAGACGTTACGGGCGGCACGGCCGATGGTCTGGATCAGCGAGGTGCCGGAGCGCAGGAAGCCCTCCTTGTCGGCGTCGAGGATCGCGACCAGCGAGACCTCCGGCAGGTCCAGGCCCTCGCGCAGCAGGTTGATGCCGACCAGGACGTCGAACTCGCCCGCGCGCAGCTCGCGCAGCAGCTCCACACGGCGCAGGGTGTCCACGTCGCTGTGCAGATAGCGGACCTGGATGCCCAGCTCGAGCATGTAGTCGGTGAGGTCCTCGGCCATCTTCTTGGTGAGGGTGGTGACCAGGACGCGCTCGTCCTTCTCCGTCCGCGTGCGGATCTCGTGGATCAGGTCGTCGATCTGCCCCTCGGTGGGCTTGACGACGATCTCGGGGTCGACCAGGCCGGTCGGGCGGATGATCTGCTCCACGAAGCCGTCGCCGCGCGAGAGCTCGTACGGGCCGGGGGTCGCGGAGAGATAGACGGTCTGGCCGGTGCGCTTCAGGAACTCCTCCCACTTGAGCGGGCGGTTGTCGAGCGCGGACGGCAGCCGGAAGCCGTGCTCGATCAGCGTCCGCTTACGGGAGGCGTCGCCCTCGTACATCGCGCCGATCTGCGGGACGGTGACATGGGACTCGTCGATGACCAGGAGGAAGTCCTCCGGGAAGTAGTCCAGCAGGGTGTGCGGCGGGGATCCGGGCTCACGGCCGTCGATGTGCAGGGAGTAGTTCTCGATGCCGGAGCAGGTGCCGATCTGGCGCATCATCTCGATGTCGTACGTGGTCCGCATCCGCAGCCGCTGGGCCTCCAGCAGCTTGCCCTGCTTCTCCAGCCGGGCCAGGGTCTGCTCCAGCTCGGACTCGATCCCGGCGATGGCCCGCTCCATGCGCTCGGGCCCCGCCACATAGTGGGTGGCCGGGAACACATAAAGCTCTTCGTCGTCGCTGATGACCTCGCCGGTGAGGGGGTGGAGCGTGGACAGCGCCTCGATCTCGTCACCGAACATCTCGATCCGGACGGCCAGCTCCTCATAGACCGGGAAGATCTCGATGGTGTCGCCGCGCACCCGGAAGGTGCCGCGGGTGAACGCCACATCGTTGCGCGCGTACTGGATGTCGACGAAGCGGCGCAGCAGCTGATCGCGGTCGATCTCCTCGCCGACCTTCAGCGGCACCATGCGGTCCACGTACTCCTGCGGGGTGCCCAGGCCGTAGATACACGAGACGGATGCCACCACGATCACGTCACGCCGGGTGAGCAGCGAGTTTGTCGAGGAGTGGCGCAGCCGCTCGACCTCCTCGTTGATCGAGGAGTCCTTCTCGATGTATGTGTCCGACTGCGGGACATACGCCTCTGGCTGGTAGTAGTCGTAGTACGACACAAAGTACTCAACCGCATTGTTCGGCAGGAGCTCGCGGAACTCATTGGCGAGCTGGGCGGCGAGGGTCTTGTTGGGCGCCATGACGAGGGTCGGGCGCTGGAGCTTCTCGATCATCCACGCAGTGGTCGCCGACTTTCCGGTGCCGGTCGCGCCGAGCAGCACAACATCGCTCTCACCAGCGCGGATGCGCCGCTCCAGGTCGGCGATCGCCGTCGGCTGGTCGCCGCTGGGCTGGTACGGGCTGACGACCTCGAAAGGCGCCACCTTGCGTTCGAGCTGAGATACGGGCCGCATGACACCCACCGTACGACCCGCCACTGACAACGGCCGACCGGCCGAACCCGGAACCGTGCAGGGGTGACCCCTCTCGCGCCACGGCGGAGCGCCCGGCGGGACCGTGCTTCACTCTGTCCAACCTCCACCTATCCTTCGGGACGGCACGACTGGGACCCTCTGCCCGTCCGCGAGTCACGCGAGTCAGACGACGCGAGGAGTCCGTATGCGTATCCGCCCCGCCGCCGCCCTCACCGGCGCGCTCATCGGTATGTCCGCGCTCTTCCTCTCACCGGCGGCCGCCCGGGCCGACCAAGCCGACCACCTCGATCACGCCGATCAAGTCACCGACCAGTCGCGCCACACCGTCACCGTCGCCCACCGGGGCGCCTCCGCCTACGCCCCGGAGAACACGCTCGCCGCCGTCGACGCGGCCGACGACCTCGGCATCACCTGGGTGGAGAACGACGTCCAGCGGACCAAGGACGGCGAGCTGATCGTCATGCACGACACCACGCTGAACCGGACCACGGACGTCGAGGAAGTCTTTCCGGACCGCGCCCCCTGGAAGATCTCCGACTTCACCCTCGACGAGATCCAGCAACTCGACGCGGGCAGTTGGTTCAGCCCCAAGTTCGCGGGCGAGGGGGTGCCGACCCTCGAGGACTACCTCGATCGGGTGGAGCACAACCACCAGAAGCTCCTCCTGGAGCTCAAGGCCCCCGAGCTGTATCCGGACATCGAGCGCCAGACGCTGCGCGAGCTGCGCAGAGCGGGCTGGCTGGACCGCCGCCATGTCCAGCACAAGCTGATCGTCCAGAGCTTCGGCGCGGACGCCGTGAAACAGGTCCACGACCTGCGACCGGACGTCAAGACCGGCTTTCTCGGCACACCCGCGGTCGAGGACCTGGCGACCTACGCGGAATTCGCCGACCAGATCAATCCGAGCTACAAGACCATCGACGCCGACTACGTCGACGCGGTCCACGAGGTGGACGGCGCGCACGGCCGTCCGTTCGAGGTCTACGCCTGGACGGTGAACGACGCGCAGACGGCGGTCGACGTCGCGCATATGGGTGTGAACGGGATCATCACCAACAACCCGGATGTGGTGCGGGACGCGCTGGAGGACGCGGGCTACGAGGTGCCGGGCGCCCCGGCAGCGGTCTCGTAGCGGCGGCGTAGCGGCGTAGCGGCCTGGGCGCGGGGAGGCGTTGTCGGTGCCCGCGCCTAGGCTGGACCCGTGACGATCTCAGAAGGGCCGGGGCCGGCGATCTCGGCGGAGCAGGACGGGCGGACGGAGCGGCGCGAGGCCCGCGCATGGTGCTGGAGCGTGCTCGAATCCCCCATCGGCCCGTTGCTGCTCGCGACGACGGACCAGGGCCTGGCCCAGGTCGTCTTCCACGCCGACGGCGCGACGGCTGCCAAGGCCGTCTCCCGGCTCACCGCCCGGCTCGGCACGGCCCCGGAGCCCGACCCCGCCTTCGGGGCGGGCTCACCGGCGGACGCCGCGGCCGGGGCCGTACCGGACCGCGTCGCCCATCTCGGGTCGGCCGTGTGCCAACTGGAGAGCTATTTCGCCGACGGGCTGCGCGAGTTCACCGTCCCCCTGGACTGGTCCCTCACCACCGGTTTCAACCGCCGCGTCCTGCGCGAGCTCGCCGACCACATCCCGTACGGCACGGTCGTCGGCTACGGGGAGCTCGCCGACCGCGTCGGCGACCCGGGCGCCGCGCGGGCGGTGGGGGTGGCCATGGGCAGCAATCCGCTGCCGGTCGTGGTGCCCTGCCATCGCGTCGTCGAAAGCGGCGGCGGCATAGGCGGTTTCGGCGGCGGCCTGGAGACCAAGCGCACGCTGCTGGCCCTGGAAGGGATCCTTCCGCAGCCACTCTTCTGAACCGGGCTCGGAGCCGGGATCCGTGCACGGCTCTGAGCTGGGCTCTGTGTCCGGCTCTGTGCCCGGATGCCGTCTGGGAAATATCTTGTTCCGGAAAACTCCACCCGTCTTGTCGTGGACACGTTTCGCTCCTATCTTTAGATCGCTCCCAATGCGCACTGACCACGCGCATGACACTGCGAGCGCGCTCCTTTCTTGAAGGCTGCACCGTTTCCCCCACACGGCGGTTAAGGCCTTCCCGGAAATACCGTGAAGAACCGCGGACGACCGCATATGCCCGCGGCCACTACCGGACATCCGGACATCCAAACATCCGACGAAATCGCGCCGAAAGCGCGCGTCGGCATGCGCCACACCCCTGGCAACACACCCCTGGCAACACACGTCCCCACGGCTTCACCCACCGCTTGATCGACCTTCGATAGGAGAACCATGTCTATTGGCCTGCTCGCCGGCGGCGCTGTCGCGGCGTTATTCGCAGCGGGTATTTCCCCGCAGGGCGCGTCGGTCACCGATGTGCCGACCGAGAAGATCCAGGTCACCATCAACACCGTGAACGGATCGGGCTGCCCCAAAGGGACCGCCGCCGTCGCCGTCTCCAGCGACAACACGGCCTTCACAGTGACCTACAGCGACTATCTCGCCCAGGTCGGCGCGGGTGCGGACCCGACCGACATCCGTAAGAACTGCCAGCTCAACCTGGGCGTCCACGTACCGCAGGGCTTCACGTACGCCATCGCCAGCGTCGACTACCGCGGCTACGCCTCCCTGGAGAAGGGAGCGAAAGGCACCGAGAAGGCGAGTTATTACTTCCAGGGTTCGGCGGACACGACATCGCGGACCCATGACTTCAGCGGTCCGTACAGCGACAACTGGCAGACCCGCGACTCCACCGATTACAGCGCCCTGGTCTGGGCGCCCTGCGGCGTGGAACGCAACTTCAACATCAACACCGAGCTGCGGGTGAACGCGGGTACCTCGCCGGCGGGCAGCACCAGCTTCATGGCCATGGACTCGACCGACGGCAGCAACAACACGATTTACCACATCGCCTGGAAGGAATGTCCTTCCGCCCGGTAAGGCGCGAAACTCCACCAGCCAGGGCGGCGTCGGAGCCTGCCCGGCTTTCCGTCGTCGTCCACAGACGATCGAATGGAGAATCATGCCCGGTGCAAAGTTCAAAGGAGGCGTGGCCGCGGCTTTGTTCGCCACGGCACTCGTTTCCTCTCAGCCCGCGTCCGCGCAATCGCCGTTCGACGACCCGCCGCCCGACAAAATCGTGATCACGGTCGCGACGGTCAACGGTTCGGGCTGTCCGGCGGGCACCGCTGCGGTGGCCGTATCGCCCGACAACACAGCGTTCACGGTCACCTACAGCGACTATCTCGCCCAGGTGGGCAAGGGCTCCAAACCGACCGACTTCAGAAAGAACTGCCAGCTCAACCTTGTCGTGCATGTGCCGCAGGGCTTCACGTACGCGATCGCCAGCGTGGACTACCGCGGCTATGCGCACCTGGAGAAGGGCGCGACCAGCGTCGAGAAGGCCTCGTACTACTTCCAGGGATCGTCGAATACGGCGGCGAAATCCCATGAGTTCACGGGCGTCTTCGACGACAACTGGCAGGCGAGCGACGTCTCCGACATCGCCACCGTGGAATGGGCCCCCTGCGGTGCGCTGCGGAACTTCAACATCAACACCGAGCTGCGGGTCAACGCCGGTACCTCGGACACGACCAACACGACGAGCTTCATGACCATGGACTCGACGGACGGCAGCGTGAGCACCACCTACCACTTCGCGTGGAAGGAGTGCCCGCCGGCGTAGCCACCCCCCGCCGGACTCACACTCCTGGCGCCGTGCGCCTCGCCCCCCACAGGGGCGCGGCGCACGGCGTTCACGCGCCCGGTCCGCTCCAGGCCGGGTGGCGCGGATCGTCCGCGCGGACCACCACATCCGCGGTCTCCGCGGGCCGCGCCTCCTCCTCGTAACGCCCGAAGGCGGGCAGCGTCCACTGTTCGTCCTCGTCCGTGCGGCGGGCGAGCGCGGCCGGGGACAGCCGCAGATGCACCGACAGGTCGAACGGGAACCAGCGCCCCAGCAGCAGCGCGCCATGGAGCAGCAGCACCCCGCCCGGCGGCAGTTCGACGTACGGGGAGCGGGTGGCCCGGTCGGTCACCGGATCCCACAGATCGGGGAGCACCCGCCCCGTGCCGCGCGGCGCGGGCTCCAGCGGGTCGAAGACCTCACGCCACAGGGCGCCGGTGTCCAGCCACATGTCGTAGTACGCGTCGGCGTCCCGCCGCCCGTACTCGTAACGGAGCGACGCCGCGCGCAGAAAGCCGCCCGCCGCGACCACCAGCGCCGGCCGCCCTCGCATCCGCAGCGCCTCGGCCAGCCGCTGCGCCAGCTCCCCGGTACGCGCCGCCGGCGCCCCGTCGACCGCCACCCTCAGCCAAGGGCTGCCGTCCGCCGCCGTCAGATCCGCGACGCGGTCGGCGAGCGCGCCGGTCAGCCGTTCCCAGGAGATCGCTTCGAGCCGCACAGCCCCCATCATGCAGGTACCGGGTGGGGCGCGAGCGTAGGGTCCGCTCATCCCATCCGGAGGAGTGCCCGCCATGTCGTCCCAGATCGCGCTGTTGCGCGGCATCAATGTCAGCGGCCACAACAAGTTCCCGATGGCCCGGCAGCGCGAGCTGATGCGGGACCTGGGCTTCGACGACGTCACCGTCCACCTCCAGACCGGCAACATCGTCTTCGCCGACCCCGGCACCCCGCCCGAGCAGACGGCCCGTACGATCGCCGACCGCATCACCGCCGACCTCGGGCTGACGGTGCCGGTGGTCATACGTACCCGCGACGAACTCGCCGCGATCGTCGAGGCGAACCCCTACCCCGAGGCCACGGCCGAGCCCAAGACGCTGCATGTGGTGTTCCTGTCGGCCGCCCCGGCCCACCCGGCCCCGCTGGACGCCCTGGACCTGGCCTCGTACGCCCCGGAGGCGTTCCGCCTGGCCGGCCGGGAGATCTATCTGCGCGTCCCGGACGGCGCCGGCCGCTCCAAGCTGGCAGAGAGGGTCATGCGGGCGCCGCTCGGTGTCACGATGACGGCCCGCAACTGGAACACGGTCACCAAGCTGCTGGCGCTGGCCAACATCTGACGCTCCGCGCTCAACTCCAGCCGTACCGCTGCCTCAGCCGGGCCACGACACGGTCGAAGCGCGGCCGGTCCAGGGCGCAGGCCTCGCGGCGCATGCCCTCGGGGTGCACCCGCAGCACCCGGTCGAGGTCCACCCACGAGTCGCGTCCGGCCCGGTCCCACGGCCCGGCCCCGATGGCCACCCACTCGCGGTCGCCGTCGTGCCGCTTGCTCGACAGCTGTACGGCGAGCAGGGTCCCGCCGCGCTCCCGGGCGACGACGAGCACCGGCCGGTCCTTGCCGCGGCCGTCCATCTCCTCGTACGGCACCCAGGTCCAGACGATCTCCCCGGGGTCCGGGTCGCCGTCCGGGTCCGGCGCGTACTCCGTGCGCACCCGGCCGACCTGGCGCGGTTGTGCCTCCACCGTGGCGGTGGGGCCGGTGCTGCCCGGCAGCGGGGCGGCGTCGCCGTGTTCGTTGAATGGCGTGATCACGGCCCACACGTTAGCCCGTCCGTGGTTCCGCGTGGCGTGTGAGGGTCCGCTCAGGTGGCAAGCCGTCGTACTGATGCCTTTGTGACTTCTGATGCGGGAAGGGGCAGAAGGTGCCAGATGTTCTCGACCCGATGACGGACCTCGTCAAGCGGCGGAAGGACCCGGTCGTCGTACAGACGCTGCGTTCGACGGCCGCCGCGACCATCGCGTACGTCGTCGCCCTCCAGCTGAGCAGCGAACCGGCCCCCCTCACGGCCCCGCTCACCGCCCTGCTGGTGGTGCAGGTCACCCTCTACGCCACCATCACCACCGGCATCCGCCGGGTGAACTCCGTGGTCGTCGGCGTAATCATCGCGATCGGGTTCAGCGCGCTGGTGGGGCTGACCTGGTGGAGCCTGGGGTTGATCATCCTGGTAGCGCTGACCGTCGGCAATTTCGTACGGGTGAGCGAGTTCGTCGTCGAGGTGGCGATCAGCGCCATGCTGGTCCTCGGCGTGACCCGGGTCGCGACCACGGCCTGGGACCGGATTCTGGAGACGCTGATCGGCGCCGGGGTGGGGCTGGCCTTCAACCTTCTGTTCGCCCCGCCGGTGTGGGTCGAGACGGCCGGCGAGTCCATCGAGGACCTGGCCCGCCGGATGCGCCGGCTGCTGCTGCACATCGGCGAGGAGCTGGGCGGCCACACCCCCGTCGAACGCGCCGCCGCCCGGCTCCACGAGGCCCGCCGCCTCGACCAGGACATCGCCCAGGTGGACGCCGCCCTCCGGCAGGCGGAGGACAGCGTGCGGCTCAACCCCCGCGTCAAGGAGGGGCTGCTCTACCGCGTCGTGCTGCGCACCGGCCTGGACACTCTGGAGATCTGCATGGTCGTGCTGCGCGTCCTGGCCCGCACCCTGACCGACCTCGCCAAGAAGCGCAGGGACGAACCCCTCTTCCCGCCCGATGTGGCGGCCGCCCTGGAAGACCTCTTCGTCCACCTCGCCTCGGCCGTCGAGAGCTTCGCGGTCCTGGTCACCACTCAGGTCAGCGCCAACGCCGAGGAGGCCGAGTCGCGGCTGTCCAACGAGCTCGCCAAGGCCCATTCCAGCCGCGACGAGGCCGCCGAGGCACTGCTCCAGCGCGTCCAGCAGCATCCGCGCCAGTGGCAGCTCCATGGGGCCCTGCTCGCCGAGATCGACCGGATCCTCGACGAGCTGGACATGGAGCAGCGCTCCATGCGCCTGATGGAAGAGCTCGACCGCAGCGCCCGCGAGCAGCGCGAACGCTACCCCTTCCTACGCAAGATGCAGCGCTGGATCCGCGGGGACCGCACGGAGAACCAACGCACGGCCTGACCACACTCGGCGCTTTGGGCTGTATCAGGGTTTCCTTCAGCCACTTTGCCGGGCTTCACTCGGCGTGCCGCCCGGCGCCGTGTCTCCGATCAGCTGGTTGCCGTCAATGCTGCGCGCGCGGTGGTGAGGATCTCCTCGGAGAGCGGGGAGCCCTTGGTGGCCCGGGCCAGGACGAGTGCGCCGAGCATGGTGCACAGCCGGGTGATGCCGTCCTGGTCCTCGGTGCTGAGCCACTCGGCGAAGTCACTCACTCCCTCGGTGTAGACGCGGTGGGCGTCACGATCGCCCAGCCCGCGCGCCATGTCGGTGGCGAGTGCGGCGACGGGGCATCCGTCTGCCGTGTCGTCGCGGTGCTCTGTGGAGAGATAGGTGTCGATCAGCGTCTGCTGGGCGGCGTCGCGCTCCCCTGCGTGCTGCTCGAGTCCGGCGTCGCGGAGCTGGGTGAGCTCCTCGAACGCGTGCGTGGTGGCTTCGTCGATAAGCGCATCCTTGGAGGCGAACTGCTTGTAGAAGCCTCCGTGGGTCAGGCCACATGCCTTCATGAGGTCGGCGACGCTGATGCGCGCGCCCTGCTCCCGGAACAGCCGGGAGGCGGTTTCCACGACCCGCCTGCGATTCTCCTGCGCTTGCGCCTGCGATACGCGGCCCATCAGCCACCTCCCATTTGGATGTCGGGCGACATCTATTCTATGCTCAAGTTTAGATTATCTCCGTAATCTAATTGATGGCCGGTTCACGCCGGCCCAGCAACGCTGGGAGCAGACATGGAACTGAAGGACGCGGTCGCAGTGGTCACAGGCGCCAACCGAGGACTCGGGCGGCACCTGGCCGCCCAACTCGTGGAGCGCGGAGCGAAGGTGTACGCGGCGGCGCGGCGCCCTGAGACCGTGGACATGGCCGGCGTGACCCCGCTCTATCTGGATGTGACCAACGAGGAGTCGATCCGGGCAGCGGCCCGTGCCGCCTCCGACACCACGCTGCTGGTGAACAACGCCGGCATCTCCACCAGCACCCCTCTGCTCGCCGGCGGCCTGGACTCGGTGCGGCTGGAGATGGAGACGAACTTCTTCGGGCCGCTCGCCATGACGCGGGCCTTCGCACCGGTCATCGAGGGAAACGGCGGCGGCGCCGTACTCAACGTCCTGTCCGTGCTGTCCTGGCTGCACCCGGCCGGTCTCGGGTCCTACGCGGCGGCCAAAGCCGCCGCATGGGCGCAGACCGACGCGGTCCGTGAGGAGCTGGCACCCCGCGGCATCACCGTCACGGCGCTGCACGTCGGATACATGGACACCGACATGGCCGCGGGCGTTCCCGCCGACCAGAAGGCCGACCCCGCCGATGTCGCGGCCCAGGCCCTGACCGGCGTCGTGCAGGGCCTGCCCGAAATCCTCGCCGACGAGGCCAGTCGGCACGTCAAGCAGAGCCTGGCCGCCGCGCCGGCCTCGGTGTGAGGCCCCCCGCAGCCGTCGCGACCGCCCACCCCACCATCGATGCACCCGCAGCACCCAGGAGGCCTGATGCGTTACACGACCTTTGGACACCGGACAGGACTGCGCGTGTCCGAGTACACGCTCGGCACCGCGAACTTCGGCACCGGCTGGGGTGCCGGTGCGGAACCGGACGAGGCCCGCCGCATGTTCGACAGGTTCGCCGAAGCCGGCGGAACCTTCCTCGACACGGCGGACAACTACCAGTTCGGCCAGTCGGAGGAGTTGGTGGGGAAGTTCGTCGCCGCCGAGCGGGACCACTTCGTCCTGGCCACCAAGTTCACCAACGGAGCCACCCCGCAGCCCGGTATTTCCAGGACGGGCAACAGCCGCAAGAACATGGTCGCCTCGCTGGAGGCGAGCCTGAAGCGCCTCGGCACCGACTACGTCGACCTGTACTGGGTCCATTTCCCCGACGACCTCACCCCCATGGAGGAGATCCTGCGCGGGATCGACGACTTGGTGAGCTCCGGCAAGATCCTCCACGCCGCCCTGTCCAACTTCCCCGCCTGGCGGGTCTCCCGCGCCGTGACCCTCGCGGACCTGAAGAACTGGGCACCTGTCGCGGGCATCCAGATCGAATACAGCCTGGTCGAGCGGACCGCCGACCGCGAGCTGCTGCCGATGGCAGAAGGCCTCGGACTGGGCGCCGCTCTGTGGTCCCCGCTCGGCGGCGGTCTGCTCACCGGCAAGTACCGCCGCGGCACCGAGGGGCGGCTGACCGACCTGAAGGCCGTGATCCACACCGAGAGCACCGATCAGAAGACCGCCGTCGTCGACACCGTCCTGGCGATCGCGCAGGAGAGCGGAGCAACGCCGGCCCAGGTGTCGGTGGCCTGGGTCCGTGAACGGGCCGCCCAGGCGGCGACCTCGTTCGTTCCGATCATCGGCCCGCGCGACCTCGCCCAACTCGACAGCTACCTGGGCGCTCTGGACGTCCGGCTGACCCCTGAGCAGTTCGCCCGCCTGTCCGACGTCAGCGCGGTGCCGCTCGGGGTTCCCCACGAGGCGATCGCCGGCAACCGAAACACCGTCCAGGGAGGCGACGCGAGTCGGATCATCCCCCCGACCGTACCGGTGGCGTGACACCCGAAGCGAAGCCAGGAGGAGACGACGATGAGGGCCTTCATAGTCGAGCGATACGGCAACCAGGCAGGCGTTCGCGCCGGTGAGATGCCGGACCCGCAGATGGGCGCGGACGACGTCCTGATCCAGATCCACGCCGCGAGTGTGAACCCGCTCGACCTCAAAATCCGGGACGGGGATTTCAAGGCGTTCCTGCCCTACCGGACCCCGTTCATCCTGGGCAACGACCTGTCTGGCGTGGTGGTCAAGGTGGGTGTGGCCGTGACGCGATTCGCCGTGGGCGATGAGGTCTACGCGCGGCCCGACAAGGACCGAATCGGCACGTTCGCCGAACTCATCGCGGTGCACCAGGATGACGTGGCGATCAGACCGGCCACGCTGACCATGGAGGAGGCCGCCTCCCTTCCCCTGGTCGCCCTGACCGCTTGGCAGGCGCTGGTCGAGCGAGCAGTCGTTCAACCAGGCCAGAAGGTCCTCATCCACGCGGGATCCGGCGGCGTGGGCACCATCGCCATCCAACTGGCGAAACACCTGGGGGCGAGCGTGGCCACGACCACGAGCACGGCCAACATCGGCCTGGCGAAGGCTCTGGGCGCGGACGTCGTCGTCGACTACAAGAAGCAGGCGTTCGAAACGGTCCTGCAGGACTACGACCTCGTCCTGGACCCGCTCGGCGGCGAGACACTCGAGAAGTCCCTGCAAGTGGTCAGGCCCGGCGGGATGGTCATCGGCATCGCAGGCCCACCCGACCCCGCTTTCGCCAGGGAACTGGGCGCGAACCCGATCCTCCGAATGGCGATGAGCGCGCTGAGCTTCCGAACCCGCCGACGCGCCCGACGCCACCACGTGACGTACTCGTTCCTGTTCATGAAGGCCAGTGGGGACCAGTTGCGCAAGCTCACCCCGCTCATCGACGCCGGCCAGATCCGCCCCGTCGTCGACCGCGTTTTCCCGTTCGAGTCAACCCGAGAAGCCCTGGAGTACGCCGAGAAGGGGCGCAGGAAGCCTGGCAAGGTCGTCATCAAGATCGCGTGACAAGACCGCTCGTTCCGAGCGATCCACCCTGAGTCCCGCGATCAGAAGGACCTGACATGGATACACCGAGAACACCGTCGTCGTACACGGACGCACCAACCCGCTCCGTATCCGTTGGTGGCGTGCACTTCGTCTATCGGCAGCTCGGCCCCGAAGGTGGCGTGCCGCTGATCCTCCTGAATCACCTGGCCGCGGTCCTGGACAACTGGGATCCGCGCGTCGTCGACGGAATCGCCGCACGACGTCGAGTGATCGCCTTCGACAACCGCGGGGTGGGCGCATCACGCGGCTCTACACCGGACACGATCGAGGCAATGGCTCACGACGCCGTGATGTTCATCCGGGCCCTGGGCTTCGACCAGGTCGACCTGCTCGGTTTGTCCATGGGCGGCTTCATCGCGCAGATCATCGCTCAGGAGGAACCGCAACTCGTGCGCAGCGTCATCCTCGCGGGCACGGGCCCCGCCGGAGGCCCCGGCATCGACAAGGTCACAGCACTCACCATCCGAGACACGCTGAAGGGTGTCCTGACCCGCCAGGACCCGAAGTTGTTCCTGTTCTTCACCGCAACCGCCAACGGCCGGCGGGCAGGACGTGCCTTCCTGGAACGGTTGAAGGAACGCACCGACAACCGCGACAAAGCCATCTCGCTGTCGTCGTTCCGCGCCCAGCTGCGGGCCATCCACCGATGGGGTCTCCAGGCTCCGGCAGATCTGTCGACCATTCCCCATCCGGTCCTTGTGGCAAATGGTGAGAACGACCGGATGGTACCGAGCGAGAACACACTCGACCTGGCCGCACGTCTGCCCCGGGGCGAACTCGTCCCCCTCTACCCGGACGCCGGGCACGGAGGAATCTTCCAGTACCACGAAGAATTCGTCTCAAAGGCGCTTGGATTCCTCGAATCGTAGTCGGACCAGCTCTCGACACAGCACGGTGCCTGGTACGAGTGCCCTGATCAAGCAGTTCCATCTCCTTCCAGGGTGAAGATCAAGCCCTTGCCGGCCAGCGTCATCTCCACCGACCACCCGGGGGCGAGGATGTCGAGCAATTCCAGTCCTCGACCGTGGCTGTCCAGCACGGCGCGGGTACGCCGCTCGGGTTCCTTGGCACCGCGGTCGCGCAGCTCGATCTGGATTAGCGGGCGGCGTCGCCATAGGCGACTCCAAGCGCCCGGACCGTCCGGAGTTGCGCTACATCCCGAGCGAGTTCGCCGCCTTCAACCAAGGCGTAAAGGCCGGAGAATTCGACCACTTGCTCAGCGACTGACGGCAAGAAAATCGGTGGCCACCTCGCTCGCCCGCGCCCCACAGTGGTGGCACATCACTGAACGAGGGACGGGGGTCCCGAACATGTCGACGCTGCGTGTCACCGCTGAGCGGCTGACCATTCATGAGCACCCGAACGCCGACGCGCTGGAACTGGCGCAGGTGGGTCTGTACCGGGCCGTGGTGGCCAAGGGGGCCTTCCGGTCGGGTGAGTTCGCCGTATACGTGCCGGAGCAGGCCGTACTGCCCGATGAGCTGATCGCCGAGCTGGGGCTGACGGGGAAGCTGGCGGGGGCCGCGCACAACCGGGTCAAGGCGATCCGGCTGCGCGGGGAGCTGTCACAGGGGCTGGTGTGCCGGCCGCGGGCGCTGGCGGAGGTGGACCTGGAGCGGGCGGCGCGGGAGGGCGAGGACTTCGCCGAACGGCTCGGGATCGTCAAGTGGGTGCCGCCGGTGCCGATCTCGATGAGCGGACAGGTGGAGCCCGCGCCGGATCTGATGCACTGGATCGACGTCGAGAACCTCAAGCGCTACCCGGACGTGTTCGACGACGGGGAGCCCGTCGCGGTCACCGAGAAGCTGCACGGTACGGCGTGCTGCCTGACGTACGTCACGGACAGCGGGGATGTGCGGGTGACGTCGAAGGGGCTGGGTGCTCAGCGGCTGGCGCTGGTGGAGGACGAGAAGAACCTGTACTGGCGGGCCGTGCGCGGGCACAGTGTGCCCGCGGTGGCGGCGCGGGTGGCCGCCGAGCTGGGTGCGGCGCGGGTCGGGATCTTCGGCGAGGTGTACGGGGGCGGGGTGCAGGACCTCGGGTACGGGGCCGACAGCCGGCGCGGGGTGCCCGGGTACGCGGTGTTCGACATCGCGGTGGACGTCGACGGGCAGTCGCGCTGGCTGGGTCCGGAGGAGCTGGCGAAGGTGCTGGACGGCGGGCTGCCGGTGGTGCCGACGCTGTACACCGGGCCGTACGACGCCGGGCAGGTGCTGGAACTGGCCGAGGGGCGCGAGACCGTCTCCGGCAGCGGGCAGCACATCCGGGAAGGGGTGGTGGTCCGGGCGGTGAGCGAGCGGCACAGCTCCGTGCTCGGCGGACGGGCCATCGCCAAGGTGGTCAGTGGTGCGTATCTGACCCGTAAGGGCGGCACGGAGTACGAGTAGGGGTGGGGGTGGAGCCGAGGTCGGGGCACCGGAGCCTCGGCCACCGCCCTGCCCCGCTATTCGGGCATACGGAGCGGGCCCGGGGGCGTAGCCGGCCCCCGCTACGAGGCCCGCTTCCGCGCGGACGGAATCCTCCCGCCCAACGGCTATGTGACCTCGGCGCTCGGCTGCGGCTACGGCCGCGCGGTCAACGTCGCCCGGTGGGGACTCGGCGCCGGCTTCGCCCTGGGGCGTGCGCTTCGACAAGGAGTCCTTCGGCCATACGTACAGCTCCCCGCCCTCCCCACACCGCATCCTCGCCCAGGACCCCGCCAGCCCCTGGCGGAACATCCCCTTCCATCTGCCGGAGGCGGCTTGATCTCCAGCCGGGCAGTCCGTCCCGCCGCACGGCGCTGCCCCGAGAGGGCACCGTAGCTGGCGGCGTGTGACCGAAACGCCACTGCGTGCTCTCCTGACCGGCCCAGCGCATTAAGATCGAACGGCCAAGGGAGCACAGGGGAGGTGCCGTGGCGCAGCGGCGGGGTAACAGCTGGCAGAGCGAGTACGAGCGCCAGCAGCAGGCGGCGCACCGCGAACAGGTCAGGGCGCAGCGAGAGACAGCCCGGCAGGAACGTGCCGCCGAGGCCGAGCGCAAACGGCGAGAGAAGGAGCGGCAGCAGGCCTACGCGGCCCAGCAGGTGCAGCTTGCCACCGACCGTACGACCGGTGTGGAGCACGAGGCGGAACAGCTACGCCAGTTGCTGCGTGAGGCGCTGGTGGCCGATCCGTTGGTCTCCTTCGACAGCCTCCGCCGTGTCCACACGCCTCGCCGCTTCGTCGCGAGCGTGCCCGAGCCGGGCCCCGCCCCACGCTGGGAGGACTTCGCACCGCCGGAGCCCGGCGGCCTGTCCGCCGTGTTCGGGTTGGGCAGGCGAACGTACGAGCGGCGACTGGCGGAAGAGCAGGAACGATTCCGGAAGGCCGAGCAGCGGCACGGCCGAGCCGTGGCTCAGTACCGCGAAAAGGTCGACCAGAAGCAGGCAGAACACCGGGCGGAGCAGGAGTGTGAAGCCCGCGATGTCCGAGAGTTCAACGACTCGCTCGAGCAGCGCCGCGACATGTATCGCGCGGGTGAGCCGGAAGCGGTCGAGTGGTTCCTTGAACGGGCCCTCGGCGCATCCGCATACCCACCCGGCTTCCCGTCACAGCGTCGCGCGGCCTTCCGGCCCGCCGACGGCAGCGCCTTGATCGAGGTGCACCTGCCCTTGGAGGACATCGTTCCGGCCGCTCGCGGTTACACCTACGTCAAGTCACGCGACGAGATGAAGGTGCTCCCCCAGCCCGAGAAGGAGCGCAAGGAGCTGTACGCCTCGGTCCTCGCCCAAGTGGCGCTGCGTACCCTCTATGAGGTCTTCGACTGCGACAAGGACAAGGTCGTCGACAGCATCGTGTTCAACGGTCACGTCACCACCGTCGACCGCGCCACCGGACACGAGGTCTCCCCCTGCCTGATCACTCTGAGCACGGACCGGGAGCAGTTCGGAAAGCTGCTGCTGAGCCAGGTGGAGCCGGCCGCCTGCCTCAAGTATCTCAACGCCATGATCTCGCCGAATCCGTATGAGCTCGAACCGATCCGCCCCATCGTCGAGTTCGATCTGACCAAGTACCGGTTGACGAACGTCACCATGGATGTGGTGGCCGGACTCGACAGCCGCCCGGTGCTCACCCAGCTCACGCCGACGGAGTTCGAGCACCTGATCCGCCAGCTCTTCGAGGCGATCGGCATGGAGGCGTGGAACACCCAACCGTCCAAGGACGAGGGTGTGGACGCCATCGCGACCAGCAGGGATCCCATCTTCCACGGCGAGTGCATCATCCAGGCCAAGCGCTACGCCAAGCTCGTGGGCGTGGAATCGGTCCAGGCGCTGGCCGGCGTCGTGGAGCACAAGCGCGCCGCCAAGGGCATTCTGATCACCACGTCGTGGTTCGGCCGCGCCAGCCACACCTTCGCCGCCCAGCACGGCCGCCTCCAGCTCATCGAGGGCCAGGAGCTCGTCTACCTGATCAAGGAACACCTGGGCAAGGACGTCATCGCGGGGCCGGTGCCGCCGAAGCGGCGGCCTTGAGACAAAGTCGGGGATTTTGTGGTGAGTATCGGACGGCGCAGCAGCGCGAGGTCGTCGTCTTGGTGGTCGCATCAACTGCCACAATTCATCTCAAAGTGAGCAGA
>NZ_JBSFMM010000183.1:0-23154 GCF_053599555.1 Streptomyces sp. NPDC000941 | reverse complement strand
GACGACACGCCGACGCCACGGCGTGTCGTCGTCTCAAACTCACCGCAAAGTCACAACACAGAGCACTTCGCCGGAGTGATCCCCCATGGCAGATGGCCCCTGGCACGCCGAATGGACGTTCATCAGCACCTCCGGCGTCACCATGGGAACAGCCGACCACACGCGTTACTGCGATATCCGCACAGCTATATCCATGGCCGCCGACATATCGCTACGGGACCTGTCACGCAAGGAGGCCATCGGAAGGGTTGATTCCTGGAAACTCCTCGTCGGAGCCCTGTACTCCGAAGCGATGTTGTCTGCTGACGAAACCGGCGCGTGGCAATACATGAGTCCGGACGGCTGGGCGAACGTAACAGTTCGCTTCACGCCGTAGAGGTTCCTGGTCCGTTCGGTCCCGTACGCCCCCATAACGCCGGGCGAGCGCCCCACACGCCCTGGAGCCCCCGACCAGGCGGCAGGATCCTGGGAAGGCAAAAGCTCAGATCCTTAAATCTCAAATCAGCCAAGGAGAGTGCCAGTACAACGACAACGTTCCTTGAAATCCCGGCCCACACCCCGGTAGGGCTGCTCAGCGTTCTGGAACTGGAGATCACGGGCAAGTGCCAGGAGCGGTGCATCCACTGTCTCAGTTCGTCCAGCCCGCAGGGTGTGCACGGAACCATGACGCTCGCCGAGTGGCGCACGGTCATCGCAGACGCGGCAGCGTTGGAAATCCCGAGGATTCAGTTAATCGGCGGAGAGCCGACGCTGTCTCCGCACTGGATCGAACTTACTGACCTGGCCCTGAGCCTCGGGCTCAAGGTCGAGATCTACAGCAATCTGTTTCTCATCCGCCCCGCGTGGTGGAGGGTGTTCGAGCGTGCTGGAGTCTCTCTGGCGACGAGCTACTACAGCGACGACCCGACGGAACACGAACGAATCACCAAGCGGCACGGAAGCCACCGCAGGACTCGCGCGAACATTGCCGAGGCCCTGCGCCGGAACATCCCCCTGCGGGTCGGCATGGTGGACGTACTGCCCGGCCAGCGCGTCAAGGAAGGCCGCGCGGAGCTCGTCTCCATGGGCGTGAAACAGATCAACACGGATCGTGCGCGCGCTGTGGGGCGAGCGGCGAAGCCGGGCGCGATGCCGAGCGTCAACGAGCTGTGCGGCCGGTGCGGACACGGGCGGGCTGCGGTACTCCCCGATGGCCAGCTCGCCCTGTGCGTCCTCGCGGTTCATGCCGTGCGCCAATGTCCGCGAAAGGCCGCTCGCCGCGATTCTTGACGGACCAGAATGGCGTGCAGCCGTCGCGCGCGTAACGGTGCACAACGATCCCTGCACTCCGAACGACTCCAACGACTGTGACCCGGCCCGCACTCCGGCTTGCGACCCCGCGTACGAGTAGTAAGAGGAGCTATGGACTGGAAACCCCACGCAGCCAAGCTCGCGGACGAGGTCACCGACCCTGTATCCCGCTGGAGGCAACCGGTCGCCAGCGTGCCCCGGCACGCGCTCGTACCTCGCTGGTGGGAACGCGGCAACGAGCAGGGATGGATTCTGCGCGATGGCCCCTCCAATCCCTCAGCGTGGCTCACGGCCGCATACAGCGACACGTCGTTGGTGACACGTGTAGGGCCACTGCACGCCGATCACGCAAAGCCCGGCGACCGCGTCCAAGGACGGCCCACCTCCTCGGCGACCCTGCCCGGACTGGTGGTGCAGATGCTGCGGCACGGCCGCCTGAGTGATGGCACGGACGTGCTCGACGTCGGTACCGGAGCGGGCGGGCTGGCCGCTTACGCGGCTCGGCGGCTCGGCGGCCACCATGTGACCAGCATCGACGTGGACCCGTACCTGACAGAAGCGGCGCGGGAGCGTCTGGAGCGGATGGACATCCGCCCCGAGATCGTCACGGCAGACGCCACCGGTCCGATCCCCGGCGCGTATGACCGGATCATCGCCACCGTCTCGGTACGCCCACTCCCGGCTTCGTGGCTGTCCGCGCTGCGCCCCGGCGGGCGGCTGGTGACGACCATCAGCAACACTTCACTGATCCTCACCGCGCGGAAGATCGAGGACGGCGGTGCTGTCGGCCGTATCGAACGCGACTGGGCCGGATTCATGCCGACCCGGCAGGGGGACGACTACCCGCCGGGCCTCTCACCGTTGTTCGCCGTGGCTCGGGAGGCTGACGGTGAGGACATCAAAACCGGACGCTACCCTGTGCTCAATGTGGCGGAGGCATGGGAGGTCCGGTCCATGCTTGAACTCACGACACCAGGTGTCGAACTCGACTACGCCGAAGGTGCCAATCAAGAGCGTACGGCCTACATGGTGCACGCCGACGGTTCATGGGCGCGGGCCAGCGGCCGGTGGACCGATCCGCCCACGGTTCACCAAGGTGGCCCGCGCCGTCTTTGGGACGCGCTCGAACGCATCCGGAGCCGCCTGAACGTCGAGGGCGGATTGCCGCTGTACGGCAGCGACGTGACGATCACACCCGACGGAATCTGCCATCTGTCACGGGGGCGTTGGACAGCGACTATCGACTAGCCAATCGCCGCCGCCGGAGGAGGTCGGTATTGACCTCTTCCGGCCGCGCGGAGGGTTGTTCAGCCCTTGGCGTCGATGAGCTGGAAGCTGTATCCGGTGACCCGGACGCGCTTGCCGGAGGGCGGTACGACGGCCATGGTGAGCGACGAATCGGTGCGGGTGAGGAAGGTGGAGGTGTCCCTGCCGTCCAGGTAGACATCCGTGACCGTGGGCATGTTGCCGATCTGCATGACGGTGGTGCAGTTCATGCCGTCGGACTTCGGCCAGTTCATGTAGTCGATGCCGAAGCCGTACAGGGCCACGGCGCCACCGTCGGTGGTCTTGAGCCCGTACACCGTGTCGTCCGCGGTGGCGGCGGACTTGTATTTGCCGTTGACGCAGCCGTCGGGGAAGTCGGCGCGGTCCGCGTAGTCCTTCTTCCAGCTCTTCACGAACGCGTTCTGTGCGAACGTGCTGTCCGCGCTCTTGCCGCCGGTCAGATAGAAGTCCTGGGACAGCCCGCGCAGTTCGGCGAGCGTGGTGCCGCCCACCTGGTCCGACTCCTTGAGCACGGAGGCGAATCCGTCGCCGTCCAGCTGGATCTTCGGCAATTTGGTCTTGCTGTCGAGGTCACCGACGGCCACCGCCTTCCAGGCGGCGCCCCCGTTGTCCTTCGTTTGTTTGAAGGCGATCAGCCGTCGGCGGCCCTCGCCGATGTTCTTGCCGGTGATCCGGGTGTCGACGAAGAAGACGCTCTCGGAGCCCTTGGGGGGAATGTAGAAATGGGCGCCCTTGACCGGATAGTAGAAGGGAACTGTGTAGGAATCCTGTTCCTTCTTCGGCAGAGTCTTGAACTGGGTGAACGTCGCCTGACTCTGCTGCCGCAGTGCGCCGTCTTCGACCTCGGCTATCTTCTTCGGACTCTGTGCGGCGTTGGCCTCGTTGTTGATCTTCGCGTAGTTGAGCAGGGCGCCCTGCGCCGCCTTGAGGGAGATGACACCGACCGGCGAAGACGATGTGTCCGTGGCGGTCTTGCTGTCCTTGCCGCTCTTGTCGGAAGAGTCCGCTCCACCGTCGGATCCGGAGCAGGCGGTGAGTACGACGGCGAGTGCGACTGCGGAAACAACCGCTCGCCCGGATCCGGATATGTGGTGGCGCATGTTTACGAGTCCCCTGTGGTGGTTCCAGATCGATGACCGCTACAGGCTAATCGCCGTTACATGCCCGTTGCCGAGCGAGGGGGCAACCATCCGATCCGCGCGCGGGTCTCTCTTGATACTCGACCGATCAATGGTCACAAGACCGCACACAGACCTATACAGCACTGCACTGGGGGATTTTCAATGCTTCGTTCTCTTCGCCGCTCGACGGCCCTTGCCGGTGGCTGCGTGGCCGCGCTCGGCCTCGGCCTCGTCCTCGCCGCCGGCTCGCCCGCGGCGGCCGCCGCGCAGACCTCCGCGCAGACCTCCGTACGGACCGACCCGAACGGCCGCTACACCGCGGAGGAGATCCACCACTTCCTGGAGGGCTTCTACGGCAACCACGGGCCGCGCCCCTGGGAGCGGAAGCACCTGGTCTCGGACCAGCTCAAGGAGAAGGCCGCGGAGAACCCCGGCTTCGATGTGCTGCTGTGCGCGCAGAACACGCCGCGCGACATCGAGGTCGGGGAGGTCACCACGGCCCAGTCGGCGCGGGTGGGCTGGGCGACGATCACCACCACATGGGACGGCTCGCCGCGGACGGCGTCCTTCACCGCGTATGTGGACCTCGACGGCAGCAAGCCGATGAAGCTTCTCGACGTCTACTGCGGCACCGACGGCTGAAACACCGCGCGGGTGTGATGAACCAGTGCGGAACGGCCGGTTCAGTTTCCCTGGATCAGCGCCGTAGTCTCACCGTATGACCTGGTCACACGCCTTGAAGGCGACCGCACGCGCCGGGCTTGCGATCGAGCGCACCAGGATGGAACCGCTGGTCGCGCTGCGCGGCGCGTGCGGGGTCGCGCTGGTCATCGGCGTGACCATGTGGCTCGGCTCACCGGCGCTCGCCGTCTCCTCCGCGTTCGGCGCCTTCTCCTCGGGGATCGCGACCTTCCAGCGCAGCTGGCGGCCGCGCCCCGCGCTGGCACTGGCCGCGGCGGGCGGGCTCGCGGTGTCCACGTTCCTCGGCTATCTGGCCGCCGCCCACACCGCGACCTTCGTGGTCATGGTCGCCGTCTGGACGCTGCTGACCGGGATGGCGTGGGCGGTCGGCCCGGTGTCCGGGCTGGTCTCCACCCAGATGGTCGCGGTCATGCTGGTCACCGTCACCCTCCCGACCTCGGTGCTGGGCGCCCTCCAGCACACCGCCCTGATCGGGCTCGGCGGGGTGGTGCAGGCCGCGCTCATCGTGCTGTTCCCGGTCCGGCCGTGGGGGGTGCAGCGCGACGCGCTCGCGGACGCGCTCGCCGCGGTGGCCGACTACGCGCGCCGGCTGCGCCACGACCCGGTGGCGCCGTTCGACCCGCAGCCGCTGATGGAGGCCAGGAGCGCCGCCGCCCTGACCCCCCGCCAGGCCCGGCGGCGCCCGCGCCAGCTGCGCGGCTACCGGCTGCTCGCCGAGCGGATCCGGCCGGTGCTGGCCTCGCTCGCCGACCCGGTGGTCGGCGCCGCGCCCGAAGGGCCCGAGCGCGACCGGGTGCGCGATCTGCTGGGCGCGACGGCCACCGTGCTGGACGCCGTGGCGCATGCGATCCGCTGGGGCAAGCCGGTGCGGCTGCCGCCGGACGCCATGGCGGTGCTCGAGGTGCCCCCGACCGGGCCGATGCTCAGCGGCGCGGCCCGCCGGGCCGCACTGCGGCTGATGGCGCTGGTGGCCGATGTGGTGGAGTCCTCGGACGAGCCGGTGGAGGCCGTGACGGCCGAAGGGGCCAAGGACCGCCGGTATCTGCCCCGGCCCACCGTCCCCGGCATGGTCCCCGTGGCGCTGCGCGCCCTGCGGCGCGAGGCGCGCTGGTCCTCGCCCGTGCTGCGGCATGCGGTGCGGGTGTCCGCGGTCGCCTCCTGCGGCTATCTGCTGGGGAGCATGCTGCCGTGGGGCCATGGCTACTGGGCGCCGCTCACCTCGGTGATGGTGCTGCGGCCGGATTTCGGCCAGACCTTCTCGCGCGGTGTCGCGCGCTTCATGGGCACCCTGGGCGGCGTGGTGCTCGGCGGTGCGGTGATGGCGCTGGCTCACCCCGGTCCGTATGTGAGCGCGGCGCTGGCCGTGGTCTGTGCCGCCGCGATGTACCTGCTGCTGCGCACCGGCTTCATCGTCGCCTCCGCCTGTGTGACCGCCTATGTCGTCTTCCTGCTGGGCATCGTGGGCGAGGGCTGGTCGCAGACGGTGGCGGCGCGGGTGGCGCTGACCCTGCTGGGCGGGGTGCTGGCGATGGCCGCGTATGTCGTCTTCCCCGCCTGGGAGACGCCGCTGCTGCGGGACCGGCTGGCCGACTGGCTGGAGACCAACGGCCGTTACGCCGTGGCCGTCTTCGATGTGCATGCCCGCCCGGCCGACCGCCGCCCCCGTCAGGTGCGGGAGGCGCTGCTGGACGCGCGGGCCGCGCGGTCGGCCTGGGAGCGGAGCGAGGCGAGGGCCCACCATGAGCCGGTGCGCCACCGCGGGCTGTCCCGCGGCGCGGCCCGCGCCGCGCAGACGGCGCTATCCACCACCGGGCGGGTCACCATGCTGCTGGAGGCGCATCTGCCCGCCCAGGACGCGCCCCCGTCCAAGGGGGCCGAGGAGTTCGCGGCGGCGCTCCAGGGGGCGCTGCCGGGGGCGGTCACGGCCGTACGGGAGCGCCGGGCGCCCGACTGGGGCCCGGTGCACGAGGCCCTGGAGCGGTGGCAGGACGAGGAGGCGGAGCGGCCGGGAGTGGCGGTGCGCGGCGCCGAACTGCTGGTGGAGGCGTTGGACGACCTGCCGCAGGCGCTCGCGGTCAAGCCCGGACGGGGCGGCCACCCGTAGGACGGCCCAGAGGGGAGAGCGGGTGCGGCCTCAGGCGCTTCCGGGGCTGCTGAAGAGGCGCGTCAGATGCAGATCGACCAGGGCCAGGGCCCCCTGCGCGGTGTCGTACTCCATCAGGACGGCGGCGGAGAGCCCGTCCGTCAGTGCGATCAGCAGCGCCGCCTCGCGGTCGGGATCCCGGTCCGCGGCCACCTCCCCCTGGGCGATCGCCGCCTTCAACTGGTCGGCGAAGAAGGCCCGTAGGGCTGCGATGCCTTCCTGGGCGTGGGTGCGCAGCCGCTCGTCGTTGACGGCGCGTATGAAGTAGGAGACCTGCACCAGATAGCCGGTGCGGCTCGCCTCGTCCAGCGGCAGCATCTCGGCGAGCGTCTCGCGGAGGACGACCCGGGGCGTGGGGGCGCCCGGCAGCGCCTCGATGCGGGCCCGGATGCGCCGCTGGGCCAGCTGCTCGATATGGCCGAGCGCGAAGACGATCATGTCGTCCTTGCTGGTGAAGTAGTGCTGGAGCTGCCCGAGCGAGATGCCCGCCGCCGCGGCGACATCGCGCAGGCTCGCGCCGTCGAGGCCGCGCGCGGCGGCGATCCGCCACAGTGCCTGGGCGATCTGTCTGCGCCGTTCCTCGTGGTCCACCCGTTTGGGCATGCCGTTCTCCCTTCCCACTTTTGCAAGTCAATCGTATTGCTATACCGTGGCGGACGCGTGCCAATACAGTTGACTTGAAAAACCCTCGGGGGGAATCTCCCATGTCCATGCCCGTCCCCAGGCCCCAACTCAGGCCCCAGCTCAGGGCACCGCTGCACGGCGTGGACCCGCGCGCCCGCCGCTGGTGGACCGTGCAGGCGCTGCTCGTCGTCAGCGGGCCCATGCTGCTGACCGCCGGCACCCTGCTCGTCCTCTCGCTGCTCTTCTTCTCCGGCGCGCTGCCCTGGCTCGGCCCGCTGCTGCTGGTCACGCTGGTGCTGCCCGCCCTCGGATACGTCTGGGCCATGCCACGGTGGCGGTACCGCACCCACGCCTGGGAGCTGGGGGAGCGCGCGGTCTACGCGGCGAGCGGCTGGCTCTGGCGCAAGCGGCGGATCGCCCCGCTGTCGCGGGTGCAGACCGTCGACACCGCGCGCGGCCCGCTCCAGCAGGCCTTCGGGCTGGCCACCATCACCGTCACCACCGCCTCCACGGCGGGCGACGTCCGTATCGCCGGGCTCTCCGACGCCGACGCGGAGGAGTTGGCGCGGCGCATCGGCGACGCGGCGCAGCTGGTGCCGGGTGATGCCGCGTGACCGCTCCCCTCATGGGCGCAGGCCACCCGGCCGCCGACTCGCCGAGGGCCGGGTGGCGTTCGCTCGACCCCCGCACCATCGCCGTCCACTGCAGCTGGATGGCGGCCCCGCTCGGCTCGCTCGCGCTCACCGCGCTGGCCACCGGCGGCCGCCTGGGCAACCGGGCCTGGATCACCCTCGCCGTCCTCGCGGCCTCCTTCGCCGTCGTCACCATCGCCGGGCTGATCGGCTGGTCCCGCACCCGCTACCGCGTCACCGCCGACTCCTTCGAACTGCGCAGCGGCCTGTTCACCCGTCGGCAGCGCGCCATCCCGCTGCACCGCGTACGCAACGTCGACCTGACCGCCAACCCCGTACAGCGGCTCTTCGGCCTCGTCGTGCTGCGCGCGGGCACCACTGGGGCGAACGGCAGCCGCGACGGGCTCATCCTGGAAGCCCTCACCCGCCCCGCCGCCGAGCGGCTGCGCGCCGAACTGCTGGCCCGCGCGGGCACCGGCGACCCCGCCGCCGAGCCGGTCCTGTCCACCGGGGACCCGCGCTGGCTGCGCTACGCCCCGTTCACGTTCTGGGTCTTCGGAGGGGTGTTCGCGGCCGTGGGCGCGGTGTGGCGGGTACTGGACGGCGTTGGCGTGGAGCCGTGGCGCATCGGCCCCGTCCGCCACGCCTTTGAGGACTTCGGCAACAGCGTGCTGTGGGTGACCATCCCGCTCGCCCTGCTGGCCGTGGCCGCCGTGGGCGGTGTCGGCGCGGTCGCCGTCTACGCCGAGAACTGGTGGCGGTACCGCCTGGAGTGGGCCGACGCGGGCACCCTCCAGGTGCGGCGCGGGCTGCTCACCACCCGCTCGGTCTCCATCGAACGCGCCCGGCTGCGCGGCGCGGTGCTGCGCGAACCGATGCTGCTGCGCGCGGCCGGGGGCGCGGCTGTACGGGCCGTGGCGAGCGGCCTGGGCAACCGTGAGGAGAACCGTACGCGCAGCGCGGTGCTCCCGCCCGCCCCGCGCGCGGAGGCCCTGCGGGTGCTGACCGGTATGCTCGCGCGCCCCGGCGCGCCACGCGGCAGGCACGCCCGGTCTGCCTCGCATGCCCCGTCCTCGCACGCTCTGTCTGCCTCGCACACCAGGTCTGTTTCGCCCGTCCGGTCTGTCTCGTACACCCGGTCCGTCTCGCACGTCCGGCCCGTCTCGCCCATCCGGCCTGCCCACGCGCCCATCGGTGAAGCGCTCTTCGACCGGCCCGATCTGACCCGGCATCCGCGCGCCGCGCTCCGCCGTCGGGTCATGCGCGGCATGGTGTGGGCCGTGGCGCCGGTGACGGCCGCCCTCGCCGTGCTCGGGGCGCTGCTGACGCCCGTACTGCTGTACTGCGCCGGGGGGTTCCTCCTCGTCGCGACCCCTGTCGTGTACGCCCTGGCGCGCGACGCGTATCGCGCGCTCGGCCACGGCCTGGCGGGTGGTCACGACGGCTATCTGCTCATCCGCTCCGGCACCTTCAGCCGCGACACGGTCGCGCTGGACCGCCGGGCCGTACTGGCCTGGACATTCACCGACAGCCCGATGTCGCGCCGGGCCGGGGTCACGACCGTGACGGCGGCCGTCGCGGCGGGCGAGGACGGCTACCGCATCCCCGATATGGCGGCCGGGGAGGCGGTGGCGTTCGCGGATGCGGCGGCTCCGGGGATCCTCGACGAGTTCCTGGTGACGAGTTCCTGGTGACGAGTTCCTTGTGAAGTGACCGGTGGGGCCTCCCCGGCGGCGGCCCCGCCGGCACCCCCACCAGCACCCCCACCCCGTACACCGGCAAATCCGTGGCACGCGTATCGACGGGGCTGCTACGGTGCGGAATCATGAGCAGTCCGGAGTCCGACAGACCCTAGCCACCGGCCGCGTCCGGTGGCAGTACCGCCGATGAGCCGCGCACACCGGCCCTCTTGAGGCCGTGCGGCAGCCATGGCGCCGCCCCGGCGGCCGGATCTCCGCATCACGGGCAGCGGACGACTCCGACCGGACGTCGATTTCCACGCATCTCCCTCGCGCTCCCGCCAGTCACGCACGCCTTCTTCGCGTGTGGTGACGCGTCCTGGCGAGCGCACCTCGGCGAACTCTCCCGTTGGCGAACGCTGCCCGTTCGCAGATTCCGTCACTTCCACTCGGGGAGTTCCCGTATGCCCTTTGCCGTCTACATGCTCGGCCTGGCCGTATTCGCCCAGGCCACCTCGGAGTTCATGCTGTCCGGTCTGGTGCCGGACATCGCCGCCGACCTCGGGGTCTCCATCCCCCAGGCCGGCTTTCTGACCTCGGCGTTCGCCATCGGAATGGTTGTCGGCGGACCGCTGCTCGCGATGCTCACCCTGCGCTGGCCACGCCGGACCGCGCTGGTGGCGTTCCTGGTGGCGTTCGCCGCCGCCCATGTCGTCGGGGCGGTCACGGCCGACTACGCCGTACTGCTGGCGACCCGGATCGTCGGCGCGCTCGCCAACGCCGGGTTCTGGGCGGTGGCCGCCGGGGCCGCGGTCGGCATGGTCGAACCGGACAAAAAGGCCCGCGCGATGTCCGTGGTCATGGGCGGGGTCACGCTGGCCTGTGTGGCGGGTGTGCCCGGCGGGGCGGTGCTGGGTCAGCTGTGGGGCTGGCGGTCGGCGTTCTGGGCGGTGGCCGTGCTGTCCGTCGCCGGCGTCGCCGCCGTCCTGGCCTCGATCCCGGCCGGCCGCCCCGACGCGCCCGCGGCCGGGCTGCGCGCCGAGCTGCGCTCGCTGGTCGGCGCGCAGCTGCTGACCGCCTACGCCATGAACGCCCTGGTCCAGGGCGCGACCTTCTGCACCTTCACCTATCTCGCCCCGCTGCTCACCGAGGTCAGCGGCTACGGCGCCGGGTGGGTGCCCGCGATGCTGGTGCTGTTCGGCGTGGGCGCGTTCGTCGGCATCACCGTCGGGGGCCGGATCGCCGACGCCCGGCCGTATCTGATCCTGCTGACCGGCATGAGCGCGCTGACGCTCGGCTGGGCCGTACTGGCCCTGAGCGCCGGGGCCGCGGTGGCCGTGTTCGTGCTGGTCTTCGTCCAGGGCCTGCTCGCGTTCGGCATCGCGCCGGTCCTGACCTCGCGCACCTTCTATCTGGCCGACGGCGCGCCCACCCTCGCGGGCGGGTTCACCACGGCGGCGTTCAACGTCGGCAACACGGCGGGCCCGTGGTTCGGCGGGCTCGCCATCGACGCGGGCCTCGGCTACCGCTCGCCGGTGTGGACCAGCGCGCTGATGATGCTCGTCGCGCTGGCCACTCTCGGCCTGGCGGTCACCCTGCGCCGGCGCGAGGCGCGACGCGGGACCCCGGTGGCGGCGGCGGTCTGAGCACCGTTGCAACCGCCGCCACCTCCCCCCGCTGACGGTACGAGCGGCTTTACGAGGCCTCTCGTACCGTCAGCGGCGGCTTGTCAGCCGCGGCCGCCCTTCATGCTCGCCCGCAGGAATTCCCGGTTCATCATGGAAATGCTCTGCAGCGGGATCCCCTTGGGGCAGGCCACCGCGCACTCCCCGGTGTTGGTGCAGCCGCCGAAGCCCTCCTCGTCCATCGCGCCGACCATGTCAAGCACCCGCGACTCGCGCTCGGGCTGCCCCTGCGGCAGCACGTTCAGATGGACGACCTTGGCCGAGGTGAAGAGCATCGCCGAGCCGTTGGGGCAGGCCGCCACGCAGGCCCCGCAGCCGATGCACTCGGCGTGCTCGAAGGCCGTGTCGGCGACCGGCTTGGGCACGGGCGTGGCATGCGCGTCCGGGGCGCTGCCGGTCGGCGCGGAGATATAGCCGCCGGAACCGATGATCCGGTCGAAGGCCGAGCGGTCCACGACCAGGTCCTTGACCACGGGGAAGGCGGCGGCGCGCCACGGCTCGACGTCGATCGTGTCACCGTCGGAGAAGTGCCGCATATGCAGCTGGCAGGTGGTGGTGCGCTCGGGGCCGTGCGCCTGGCCGTTGATGACCATGCCGCACGCCCCGCAGATGCCCTCGCGGCAGTCGTGGTCGAAGGCCACGGGCTCCTCGCCGCGCAGGATCAGCTCCTCGTTGAGACTGTCCAGCATCTCCAGGAAGGACATCTCGGGCGAGATGCCGTCGACTTCGTACACGGTCATGGCGCCCGGCTCGTTCGGGCCGTGCTGGCGCCAGATCCGCAGGGTGAGCCTCATGCATAACTCCGCTGCGTGGGGTGGACGTACTCGAAGACCAGGTCTTCGCGGTGCAGGACGGGCGCGTTGCCGGTGCCCAGGAACTCCCAGGCCGCGGCGTACGAGAAGGACTCGTCGTCGCGGGCCGCCTCGCCGTCGGGCGTCTGGCTCTCCTCGCGGAAGTGGCCGCCGCACGACTCGGCGCGGTGCAGCGCGTCCAGGCACATCAGCTCGGCGAGCTCCAGGTAGTCGACGATGCGGTTGGCCTTCTCCAGCGACTGGTTGAGCTCTTCGCCGGTGCCCGGCACCTTGATCCGCCGCCAGAACTCCTCGCGGAGCGCCGGGATCCGGTCGAGCGCCTTGCGCAGCCCGGTTTCGGTGCGGGCCATACCGCATTCGTCCCACAGCAGTTCGCCGAGCTCGCGGTGGAAGGAATCGGGGGTGCGGTCGCCGTCGTTCGCCAGCAGCCGCGCCAGCCGGTCCGTCACCTCGGAGACCACCTCGGTGACCGCCGGGTGGCCGGGGTCGACCTCGCCGTGCGGATGCCGGGCCAGGTAGTCGTTGATGGTGGAGGGGAGGACGAAGTAGCCGTCGGCCAGGCCCTGCATCAGCGCGGAGGCGCCGAGCCGGTTGGCGCCGTGGTCGGAGAAGTTGGCCTCGCCGATCGCGAACAGGCCGGGCACGGTGGTCTGCAGGTCGTAGTCGATCCACAGACCGCCCATCGTGTAGTGGATGGCGGGGTAGATGCGCATCGGCACCTGGTACGGGTCCTCGGCGGTGATCCGCTCGTACATCTCGAAGAGGTTGCCGTACTTCTCGGACACCGCCTTGCGGCCCATCCGGGCGATCGCGTCGGCGAAGTCCAGATAGACGCCCTGGCCGCCCGGGCCCACCCCGCGCCCCTCGTCGCATACGTTCTTCGCGGCGCGGGAGGCGATGTCGCGGGGCACCAGATTGCCGAACGACGGGTAGATCCGCTCCAGGTAGTAGTCGCGCTCGTCCTCGGGGATCTCGGCGGGCGGGCGGGTGTCGCCCTTCGCCTTGGGCACCCAGATACGGCCGTCGTTGCGCAGCGACTCGCTCATCAGGGTCAGCTTGGACTGGTGGTCGCCCGAGCGCGGGATGCAGGTGGGGTGGATCTGGGTGAAGCAGGGGTTGGCGAAGTACGCGCCGCGCCGGTGCGCCCGCCAGATGGCCGTGGCGTTGCTGTTCTTGGCGTTCGTCGACAGATAGAAGACGTTGCCGTAGCCGCCGGAGGCCAGGACGACGGCGTCCGCGAAGTACGTGGAGATCTCGCCGCTGATCAGATCGCGGGCCACGATGCCGCGGGCCCGGCCGTCGATGACGATCAGGTCGAGCATTTCGGTACGGGGGTGCATCTCGACGTTGCCCGCGGCGATCTGCCGGGTCAGCGCCTGGTACGCGCCGAGCAGCAGCTGCTGGCCGGTCTGGCCGCGGGCGTAGAAGGTGCGGGAGACCTGGACGCCGCCGAAGGAGCGGGTGTCCAGCAGACCGCCGTACTCGCGGGCGAACGGCACGCCCTGGGCCACGCACTGGTCGATGATCTCCACCGAGACCTCGGCGAGGCGGTGCACATTGGACTCGCGGGCGCGGAAGTCGCCGCCCTTGACGGTGTCGTAGAACAGCCGGCGGATGGAGTCGCCGTCGTTGCGGTAGTTCTTGGCCGCGTTGATACCGCCCTGGGCCGCGATCGAATGGGCCCGGCGGGGCGAGTCCTGGTAGCAGAACTGCACCACGTGGTAGCCCTGTTCGGCCAGCGTCGCCCCGGCCGCGCCGCCCGCGAGGCCGGTGCCGACCACGATCACGGTGTGCTTGCGGCGGTTGGCGGGGTTGACCAGCTTCGCCTCGAAGCGGCGGCGGTTCCAGCGCTCCTCGATGGGGCCGTCCGGGGCCTTGGCGTCGGTGATCGGCTCGCCGGTCGTGTACTCCGCATAGGTGCTCATATCAGCTCACTACTCCGGTCATGACCCCGATGGGCACGGCGATGAATCCGCCGGCCAGAACGGCCGCCACGGCCGTCGAGACGATCTTGAGGGCGCGGTCGCGGTGCGGACGGCCCGTGCCGAGGGTCTGGGCGGCGCTCCACAGGCCGTGCCGGATGTGCAGACCGAGGGCCAGCATCGCCACGATGTAGATGGTGTTGCCGTACCAGGTGGAGAAGGTCGCCACCACGTTCTGGTACGGATGGCCGGGCTCGGCGTGCTCGTTCACGGTGAGCGTGGTCAGGTCCAGGATGTGCCAGACGATGAACAGGCCGAGGATCACCCCGCCCCAGCGCATGGTCCGGGTGGCGTAGCTCGCCTTCCGCCTGCGGCGCGCGTTGCCGTGCGCGTACTTCTGCGGCCGCGCGGCCAGATCGCGGCGGCTGAGCTGGTACGCGGCCACGGCGTGCAGCACCACCGAGGCCACCAGGGCCACCCGGACCAGCCACAGGAACCACTCGTAGTGCAGCGCGGGCTCGCCGAGGGTGCGCAGCCAGTGGGCGTAGCCGTTGAAGTCCCCGGACCCGAAGAAGATCTTGAGGTTGCCGAGCATATGGACCGCCAGATAGGCCAGCATGACCAGCCCGGTGACGGCCATCACCGCTTTCTTGCCGACGGTCGAGCGCCACACGGAGCCGATGAGGGACGGGCTCCGCGCGGGCTTCCGCGGCGGTTCCGGCCGCTGTCGCGGCCCCTTCTGGGCGGGCCTCTCAGGGTCCGTCCGCGTCGCCAGTGCCATGTGACAAGACGCTAAGGACCGCCTTGCGATTCGTCCAAGACATGGAATGGCTCGATTCCATAGACCGTGGCTATCATGCCTGCGTGAGACTGCAGCAGCTGCGCTATTTCGCCACCGTGGCCGATACTCGCCATTTCACGCGCGCGGCGGAGATCCTGCATGTCGCCCAGCCGTCGCTGTCCCAGCAGATCCGCACCCTGGAACGGGAGCTGGGCGCCGAGCTCTTCCACCGCGCCCGCGGCAACATCGCCCTCACGGATGCGGGGGAGGCCCTGCTCCCGCTGGCCCGGCAGATCCTTGCCGACACCGAGACCGCGCGCCGCGAGGTGCAGGAGGTCGCCCAGCTACGGCGCGGCCGGGTGCGGCTCGGCGCCCCGCCGAGCCTGTGCGCCAGCCTCGTCCCGGATGTGCTGCGCCGCTTCCACGACGAGTTCCCCGGAATCGAGCTGATCGTGGACGAGGGTGGCTCGCAGGACCTGGTGCGCACCCTGGCCGCGGGTGAGCTGGACCTCGCGCTGATCATCACCCCGCTGGCCGGGCAGGCCCCGGCGCTGGCCACCACCGAGCTGCTGCGCGAGGAGCTGGTCGTGGCCTCCTCGCCCGCGTCACCGCCGCCCGTCAGGCGCCGCCACATTCGCGTCGAAGATCTGCGGGACCAGCCGCTTGTCATGTTCCGGCGCGGCTATGACCTGCGGGAGTTCACCACCTCGGCCTGCCGGGCGGCCGGTTTCGAGCCCTCGTACTCGGTCCAGGGCGGGGAGATGGACGCGGTGCTGGGCTTCGTACGGGCGGGGCTCGGGATCGCAGTGATCCCGGGGATGGTGGCCGCCAGATCCGGGCTGCGGGCCACGCCCTTCGCGGGCCACGGTATGCAGCGCACCATCTCCCTCGCGCACCGCAAGGACGTCGCGCCGCCGCGGGCGGCGCGGGAGCTGAGCCGGGTGCTGCGGGAGCATCTGCGGTCGGCGAGGGCGGGGGAGGAGCTGACGCCGGGTACGAGGCTGCTGCCGCCGGTTCCCGACTCGGGTTCTGGCTGAGCGGTGGGTCTCCGGCCGCCTGGTTCTGGCTGAGCGGTGGGTCTCCGGCCGCCTGGTTCTGGGTGAGCGGTGGGTCTCCGGTGGCGCTCAGCCCCAGATGGCCCGGGCCAGCGCCGCACCGGCGAAGGCGGCGCCGAGGCCGACCGCCACGCTCATCACCACGTTCGCGACCGCGAAGAGCCGGGCGCCGTCCTCGGCCAGTCGCAGCGTCTCGTACGAGAACGTCGAGTACGTCGTAAGCGCCCCGCAAAATCCGGTGCCCAGCAGCAGCTGGAGCTGCGAGGAGGCGGCCCCGGCGGTGACGGCGCCGGTCAGCAGGCCCAGCACCAGACAGCCCGAGGCATTGACGGTGAAGGTGCCCCACGGAAACACCGAATCGTGTCTGGTCTGCACGGCCCGGTCGGTCAGATAGCGCAGCGGCGCGCCCACCATGGCGCCGACCACCACCAGCAGCCAGTTCACCGGGCCTCCTCGCCCTTACCCAAGTCCTTGTCGTCGCGGCGGGGGAAGTGGATCGCCTCGACCGGATCGAGGACGGCCAGGCCCTCGCCGACGATCTCGTCCAGCTCGGGCAGGAACGCCCGTACCCGCTCCTCCGCATCCACGATCACAATCGCGACGGGCAAATCCTCGCTCAGTGACAGCAGCCGCGAGGTGTGGACTACCGACGTCGAGCCGAACCCCTCGACCCCGCGGAAGACGCTCGCGCCCGCGAGCCCCGCGCGGTGGGCGCGGTGGACGATCTCCGCGAACAGGGGCCGGCGGTGCCAGGTGTCGCTCTCGCTGACGAAGACGGTCAGCCGCAGGCTGCTCATCGCGCGCCCTCGTCGGTCGCGCCGTCCGCGCTGCCCCTACCGCTCGCACTGCTCGCACCGCTCGCGCGGCCCGCCCCGGACACCCCCATGGCGCGCCGCGTCACCGCCACCGCGGCCCACACCGCCGTCAGCGCCGCCAGCGGGGTGGCCGCCAGATAGATCAGCCCGGTGGCCGGGCTGCCCCCGTCGACCAGGCGCTGGATGTCCACGGCGTACGTCGAGAAGGTGGTGAACCCGCCCAGCACCCCCGTCCCGAAGAACGGCCGCACCAGCCGGTGCGCGGCCCATACCTCGGTGATCAGCACCAGGAGAACGCCGATGAGCGCACAGCCGATGGCGTTGACCACGAACGTCGTCCAGGGGAAGATGCCCGCCGCGGTCGGCCACAGCAGCGACGCCCCGTACCGCGCGACCGCCCCCGCCGCGCCGCCGACCGCCACCGCGCAGACCACCGGACCCTGTCCGCGCCAGACGCCGCGGTGCGCGGGCGCGGTGGCGCCGGGGTCGGTGGCCTGCTCCGCCAGTGGAGACCGTGAGCTGCCCATGGGCCTTAGCCTACGGGCGCTGCCCCGGGGCCCGCTGACGCGCCCGGAACGCGCGCCTCCGCATCCCCGTGCCGCCGCGGCAGTACGTTGCCCCGGTGGCGCAGGCAAATCCGGACACCGTGGACATCCCAGGGAAAATGCGGGCATGGGTGGTGCGAACCCCGGGCAGCCCGGGTCGCCCGGGCCGCCCGGGCCGGATCGACCAGGTGGAGCTGCCGGTTCCGCGGCCCGCGGCGGACGAGCTGCTGGTGCGGGTCCGGGCCTGCGGGGTGTGCCGTACCGATCTGCACGTACGCGACGGCGACCTGCCGCCGCACAAGACCCCCGTCGTCCCCGGCCACGAGGCGGTCGGGGAGGTGGTCGCGGCGGGCCCGGGGGCGGAAGGGCCACCGGTCGGCACCCGGGTGGGGATCCCCTGGCTGCGCCGGACCTGCGGCCGCTGCCGCTACTGCCTGAGGGGCCAGGAGAACCTGTGCCCGTCCTCGGAGTACACCGGCTGGGACGCGGACGGCGGCTACGCCGAGTACGCCACGGTCCCCGCCGGCTATGCGTACGAACTGCCCGGCGGCTACGCCGACGAGGAACTCGCCCCGCTGCTGTGCGCCGGAATCATCGGCTATCGCGCGCTGCGCCGCGCCGAGCTGCCGCCGGGCGGCCGGCTCGGCATCTACGGCTTCGGCGGATCGGCGCATCTCACCGCCCAGGTCGCGATCGGCCGGGGCGCGGTGGTCCACGTCCTGACTCGCTCGGCGGCGGCGCGCACGCTCGCGCTGGAGCTCGGCGCGGCCTCCGCGCGCGACGCGTACGACCGTCCGCCGGAGCCGCTGGACGCGGCGATCCTCTTCGCGCCGGTGGGGGATCTGGTGCCGGTGGCCCTGGAGGCGCTGGACGGCGGCGGCACCCTGAGCGTCGCCGGGATCTATCTCTCGGACATCCCGCCCCTCGACTACGAGCGGCATCTCTTCCATGAACGCACGCTGCGCAGCGTCACGGCCAACACCCGGGAGGACGGCTGGGAGTTCCTGAACGCGGCGGCCGCCCACCGGCTCCGGGTCACCGTGACGCCGTATCCGTTCGAGCGGGCGGACGCCGCGCTGGACGACCTGGCGGCCGACCGGGTGCAGGGGGTCGCGGTGCTGAGGATGGAGGGCTCCTATGGACCTCAATAAGAACGTCATCGACGAATTCCGGGCGAACAACGGACAAGTGGGCGGCATGTTCGAAGGCGCTCAGCTGATCCTGCTGACCACGGCCGGCGCCAGGACCGGCAAGCCGCATACGACCCCGGCCGTGTATCTGCGCGACGGGCACCGCTATCTGGTCTTCGGTTCCAACGCCGGCGGCCCCAAGCACCCGCACTGGTACCACAATCTGCTGGCCAACCCGCATCTCACGGTGGAACTCGGCACCGAGGATGGGGCCGTCAAGCCGTTCGCGGCGCGCGCGGTGGTGCTGGAGGGCGTGGAGCGCGATCGCTACTGGGAGCTGCAGTGCTCATGCTCACCGGCCTTCCGTACGTACGCGGAGCAGACCGAGCGGACCATTCCGGTCATCGCCCTCCACCTCCTGGACCTCGGCGCGAACAATCAAGAGCGCAATCAGATGATCGGACGACAGCTGATCCAGCACCACAACGATCTGCGCTCCGAGCTCCACCGCGTCCGCGCCGAGTTCGACCGGGCGCCGGCGGGGGAGTCCGCGGAGGCCGACGCCGGTACAGGGGCCAGCGCAGGTTCAGAGGCCAGCGCAGGTTCAGGGTCCGACGCCGGCTCGGGGGCCGACCTCGTGGGCCAACTGCGCCGCCACTGCCTGACGTTCTGCTACGCCCTGCAGACCCACCACATCCGGGAGAACGGCACGTTCACCGCCTTCGAGCGGCAGTTCCCGCACCTGCTCCCGGCTCTCACCCGGCTGCGCCAGGAGCACGAAGCGGTGGAGCGGGCCCTGGAGGAGTTCGAGGCCCTGCTGAACGGGGGACTGCCCGCCGACCCCGCCGATGTGAAGAAGATCCGCGCCGAGCTGGACCGGTTGGTCTCGGGCCTGGAGGAGCACTTCGCCTACGAGGAGCGGCATCTGCTGCCCGCCCTGGAGGTGCCCCTCCCGTCGTAACGACCCTGCCGTGAGCGGCGGCGCGCCCCGGGATAGCTTTGCCGGGAAGGTGACGGCGCAAGCTATGAGGGGGTACGAGACATGTCGGCGGAGCGTGAGCCGCGGTCCGGTACGGAGTCCGCCCTGAGCTCGGACCAGGCGATCCGGGCCATGCTGCTGCTGATGCCGCGCGTCGCCGCCCGGCTCAAGCGCACCAAGATCCCGGAGCGGCTGAGCTCCTTCAACCTGGCCCCCAGGCATCTGTCGCTGCTGTCCTATCTGCTGTTCGACGGCCCGATGCCGGTCAACGAGCTCGCCGCCCGCCTGGAGGTCGCCCCCACGACGGTCAGCCTGATGGTCGGCGACCTCAGCCGCCAGGGCGTCCTGGAGCGCCACACCGACCCGGCCGACCGCAGGCGCACCATCGTCGCCATCACGGAGGACGAGGAGACCCGCTCGGCCATCGACACCTGGCTCGCCAATGGCGCGAACGCCTGGCGCGCGGCCTTCGACCCGCTCACCCCCGAGCAGCGCGCCGTGTTCGTCCGGACGATCGAGACCTACGAGCGTGAGGCCTCCGGCTCGGCGGACTGAGCGCGCCGAGCGCCGCGGCCGCCGGCTTCACCGGCGTCCGATCCTCTACGGGCGTAGAGGGAGAGGTGGCGAGCGCCCCCGGCAGGGCACCACACAGAAGGATGACGCCACTGACCTGCAGAATCTGTCCGGCAGGTTGGTGATCAAGGGCAGCTTCGAACCCGTTGCGCGGGGCGGAGCGGGCCGATGAATGGCGAGAGGCCGGCACATGCCAGCGGCCGGGCGGGGGCTGCTTTCGAGCGGGTGGTCACGCTTCGGGCAGTGACGGGGATCATGGCTGCGGTGGTGGGGCTGACGTTCTTGTTCGGCTTCGGCAACGTATGGACCCTGGCGCTGCGGTTGGGCGTGCCGCCGTGGGTGGCGCCTCTCGTGGCCCCGGCGGTGGATCTTTCTGTGCTGGGGTTGCTGCTGGGTACGCGGTATCTCGCGCTGCAGGGTGCGAGCCGGGAGCGGCTCCGCCCGGCGCGTCGGTTGTTGGTCTTCTCCAGCCTGATGACTTTGGCATTGAACGTGACGGACCCGCTGCTGGCCGGACAGAACGGCAAAGCCGCCTTCGATGCAGTGGGACCGTTGCTGTTGATCGGATGGGCAGAAGTCGGTCCGGGGCTTCTGCAGGCCATCAGTAGTGCCGGGGGCGAGACGTCACGTGAGGCGGAGGTCCGGGAGCGCCCCGTAGTACACGCTGCGGGGATAATTGAGCCGGAGAGGGGTAACGTCGAGCAATCGCACGCCTCGGACGAAGATGATCAGCAAAGTCAGCTCAGGCCTGGCGGGGACGATCTTCTTCAGCGTGCACTGGTGGAAGATGCGTGGCATTGGGAGACGTATCAACGGCCGATCTCTGCTGAGACGCTACGGAAAAGACTGCACGTCGGGGCGGCCAGGTCCCGGATGCTGGTGGCCACCGTGCGTTCGACAAGGACCGGTCATCTGGCGGTCGAGACATCATCTGTCGAGGGCAGCCGTTCGATCGCTCAGTCTTACCGCCAGACCGACGGTGCAGGCGAGGAAGGCCTGGCGGATGAGTGATGCTTCCGCACGGTGCTGTGCGAGGAGATCTTCTTGATGCCCTCTGCCTATCCGAGGTCCTCCGGCGAGAAGGTGCTGGGGGTACACGGCAGGAGAGCACTAAAGAAGTGCTCAACCCTGCCTCAAGTGACCGTAGTCTTCGAACGGTTGATGCTCTGGGAGCCGAGTGTCGCTTGCCCTGTGTAGCGGTGTGACCACTAACATCACTGGAGTGGAATCGCGCTGTGCGATTCGCAATTTTTGATGTGCGCACCGCCGAGGCGAAGCTGGAGGGACGTGTCCGTGGACAGTCCGGCCATCCTGCGCAAGGTGCTGGCCGAGCACTTGCGGACACTGCGGCAGCAAGCGGGCCGCAGCTTCGCCTAGGCGGCTGATCAAATCGGGGTGCACCACACCACCGTCCGGCGCATGGAGCAGGGGCTGCACAGGCCCCCACGGCGACCTGATTTACGCGCGCTGCTCTCGTACTACGGAGCTGACGAGCGGGAGATCAGCGCGTTGGTCGAGCTGTCTGAAAGGGCGGCTGGCCGGAACTGGTGGGATGAGTACGGCGTGTCCGGCCCGTTGGCAAACTGCCTCACGCTGGAGGGCGGTGCGGGCAGGATCAGGATGCACGCACCGTGGGAGGTTCCGGCTCTGCTGCAGACCGCAGAGTACGCCCACTCACTGGGCCAGGGGTCTGGGGCCGACCGGTGGCTTGAATTCCTGCGACGGCGCCAAGCCGTGCTGGACGGCGATAGTGGGCCGCTGCTGTGGGTGGTGCTCGACGAATCGGTGCTGCACTGGCAGATCGGGAACCCCAGCGTCATGGCGGCGCAGGTTGCGCACCTGCTGCACATGGCGTCCCGGCCTCGTGTCACGCTTCAGATCGTTCCCTTCGCAGCCGGCCCCCGCCCGCCTCGCGAGCTGGGGCTTGCTGTGCTTACCGCCTGCGCCTGCGCGAGCTACCAGACATCGTTTGCGTGCAGCAGCTGGAGGGCCTTGTCTTCGTGGACAAGCCAGTGGCCGTCGCGGCTTACACCGCGGTGCTGGACCTGGCAGCTGGGCAGGCCACTGCGCACGGTGACAAGACGCGCCGCCTGCTTGAGCGGATCCATGACCACTGGAGAGCAGCAGCATGACCGACAACAGCATGCACGCGCACGGGGCGCGGCTGTACGCGCACTTCCTGGGGGACAGGAGAGACAACTGGCCTGGCGATCTGACGCTGGCCGAGCGGATTGAGCAGAGAGTGCCGAACGTACGGCTCATCGCTCGCAACCAACGCCAGTTCGTGCTGCGAGCGGTACGTGCGCTCACCGATTACGGCATCCGGCAGTTCCTTGATATCGGGTCCGGGCTGGCTCACGAGCCTAATGTCCACGAGGTCGCGCAGGCCGCCGATCCCAGTTGCCGCGTTGTCTACGTTGATCAGGATGTGGTGATCACCGCGAATCAGCGGGCTTCGTTTGCTGTCGACGAACGGGTCGGCCATCTCACAGCCGACGTTCGCGACCCTGATTCCATCCTCGAGGCCGACGTAGTGAGGGAGCTTATCGATTTCGATGAGCCGATTGGGCTACTGCTGGCGTCGGTGTTCCTATTCGTCCCGGACAGTGCCGATCCGGCCGGAATTATCGAGCGGCTGGTCGGCGCGCTGCCGTCGGGCAGCTACGTCGCCTTCAGCCAGGGCACCTACGACTACGACGACGACCACCGCCCGGTCGAGACTTTGACGCGCATGTACGCCGAAGGGGGCGTCACCGTCACCTGAGGGGCCCTGCGCTTTCCGGACAGCCTGACTGCTCTCGTTCTACGCTGCGAGCCGAGTGGTGTGATACTGACTCAACACTTCGGCTGGTGTGCGATACCCAAGTTTCGAGTGCAGCCTTCGGCGATTATAGAAGCCCTCGATATACCTGACAACCTCGCGACGTGCTTTCGCGCGGGTGGTGAACACGTAGCGGTTCAGCCACTCGTTCTTCAGTGCGCCGAAGAACGATTCGGCCATGGCGTTGTCCCAACAGACTCCGGTCCTTCCAATGGACTGTCTCATGCCGTATCGGGACAGGGTTCTGGCGAACTCATCCGAGGTGTAGTTGCTGCCCCGGTCGGAATGAAATATGGCGTTCTTCTCGATTTTCATCCTCCCGGCGGCCATTTCAAGGGCCGATGATATCAGCGGGGTCTTGAAATGGTCATCCATGGCCCAGCCGATGACGGCCTTACTGTGACAGTCGATGACGGTGGCCAGGTAGACGAATCCTTCCCACGTGGGAATGTAGGTGATGTCAGTGTGCCACGAATGCGAGAAGAGAGGTGCGTGTAGGTAGGAGCCTCTTGGAAGGCAATGCTGCGTGGAAGATGAAGGAAGGCCCTTCGGAATCGC
>NZ_JBSFMM010000182.1:0-23164 GCF_053599555.1 Streptomyces sp. NPDC000941 | reverse complement strand
GCGCCCGAGTACGCCCAGTACGAGGGCGCCGCTCCGCCTTGCGATGCACCGCACCGGACGACGCGGGAACGCACCCCACCTCCCCGAGGCCGCTTAGCCGATGAGGACACGCCCGCCGACGACCGCCTCACCGCCGCCTACGAACCGGCGCTCAGCGGCCTGCTTTCACTGCTCGAAAGCGTCAGCGCCGACGGCCCGCTGCTGATCCTGGTCGACGACCTGCAGTGGGTGGACACCCCCTCGCTGCGCTGGCTGGCCTACCTGGCCAAGCGGCTGCGGGGGCTGCGCGCCGTCGTGGTGTGCGCCCTGCGCGACGGGGAACCGCGGGCCCGGCACCCCCTGCTGAGCGAGGTCGTCGAGGCCGCGACACACCAGCTGCGCCCCCGTCCGCTGTCGTCCGCCGGCACCGCGGCGCTGATCCGCGACCACTTCGGCGAGCCGGGCGACGAGGAGTTCATCCGGGCCTGCCACGAGACCTGCGCCGGCAGCCCGTTGTCGCTGACCGCTGTGCTGCTGGACCTGGTGGCCGCGGGTCACCGGCCGACCGTCGACCGGGCCGGCGCGGTCCGCGCGGCCCGCCCCGCGGACCTGCGCGAGCGGCTGGCCAGGAGCGTACGTCTGCAGCCTGCGCCGGTACGCCAACTGGCCGCCGCGATCGCGGCCCTCGGCGAACCGGGCGACCCCGCACTCGTCCCCCGGCTGGCCGGTCTGGACCCGATCGACTACGCGGCGGCGCTGCGCGACCTGCACGCACTGGGGCTGGCCGCCGACGAGCGGGAGCCGCGGTTCGTCCACCCCGTCGTGGCGGACGCCGTCCAGTCGTCGCTGTCCGTCGCGGAGCGGGAGTGGCTGCACGACCACGCGGCGGAGCTGCTGTACCGCGCCGGGCGCTCCGACGAACAGGTCGCCGCCCAGCTGATGGCGGGCGTCACCTCCCGCCACGACTGGTCCGTCGGCGTGCTGCGGGCCGCCGCGGACGTCGCGCTGCGCCGGGGCGCCCCCGAGGTCGCCGTACGCTATCTGCGGCGCGCCCTGCTGGACGCCTCCCTGGTGGGCGAGGGCCGGTCGCGGCTGCTGATCGACCTGGCCACCGCGGAGCGCGGCCTCGACCCGGTGGCGTGCGAACGCCATATCTCCCAGGCGATCCCGCTGCTCCCCACGCCAGGCCACCGGGCCGCCGCGGCGCTGCGGCTCACCCCGGCAGTCATGGGCCTGCTGCGGCCCTCCGCCGTCGATCTGCTGCGGCAGGTCGCCCACGAGCTCGGCCCGCCGGACGCGCTGGGGGGAGCGGCGCGCGAGATGGCCCTGCGGCTGGAGGCGCGGCTGCGCCAGAGCGGCATCGACGACCCGGCGGAGCTGGCCTCGGCGGTGGAGCGGCTGTACGGGATGGGGGAGGAGCCGCCGACGGCCACGGCCGCTGAGCGTGAACTGGTCGCGGTGCTGGTCAGCGCCGCCGCACTCACCTGCAGACTGCCCGCGGACGAGGTCACCCGGCTGGCGATGCGCCTTCTGGAGCGCGAACCTGTCGCGTCGGCACGGGTGTACTCCGCGCTGCCGCTGGCCACCGTCGCGCTGGTCGCCGCCGACTCCGTGGACGCCGTCGGCTCCTGGCTGTCCGTCGAGCACCGGATCGGCCGGTCGCGCGCGGCTGTCACGGTCGCTGACGGGTTCGGCCACCTCGAGCAGGCGATGGTGCTCATGGCGCGTGGCCGGCCGACCCTGGCCCACGTCCATGCCGAGCGCGCCCTGCAGCTGTCCGATGCCCACTGGCAGGAACTCGGCCTCGCGGCCACCGTCGCGCTCGTCCGTACGGCCCTGGAGATCGGCGACCCCGCGCTGAGCGAGCGGGTGCTGGACGAGGCCTCGCGGCGCACCTCCTCCTGTCTGCCCCTGGCGGTGGCGGTGCAGTTCCTCGGCGCGTCCGTGGACGCCCACCGCGGCCGCTGGGCCGCCGCCGTGGAGACCCTGATGGCCTGCGGCCGCCGGCTGGAGTCGGTGGGCTGGCGCAATCCGGTGCTGTTCCCCTGGCGGCTGCGCGCGGCCGGCCTGTACCAGCGTCTCGGCGACCCCCGCTCGGCGCTCGCGCTCGCCGAGGAGGACCGGCTGCGGGCCGAGGAGTGGGGCGCGCCGGTCGCCATGGGCCGGGCGCTGCGGCTCAAGGGCATGCTGCTGGGCGGCGAGACGGGCGAGGACCTGCTGCGCGAGGCGGTCGGCGTGCTGCGCGGCTCGGCCAACGAACTCGAACTGGCCCGCGCCCTGCTGCAGCTGGGCGGGCGCCTCGAAGGCCGCCCGGAGGCCGATGACCTGCTGCGGGAGGCGGCGGCGCTGGCCGCCGCATGCGAGGCGCCGTGGCTGGTCGAACGGGCCCGCCGCGGCGGCGGGGACGGCACCGTCCGGCTGGAGGACGCGCTGACCCGCACCGAGCGGCGGGTGGTGACGCTGGCCGGCCGGGGACTCACCAATTCGGAGATCGCCGGAGAGCTGGGCGTCACATCCCGCGCAATCGAGAAGCACTTGACGAATTCTTATCGCAAGCTGAACGTATCAGGGCGGCGTGAACTCATCGCCGCCCTGCCGCGGCTGCAGGCGGTCAAAGGAAGTTAACGCCGCTAATGCTCCGCCGCTCGCCGTGACGCCGCCCCGGCTCCCAGGGGATCGCGCGGCGCCCCCGCACCCGGGGTACGGGGACTGCGCCCCCGTATCCGGCGCGGCGCCCGCCATGTCCCGGGGAGGCAACCTCCTGGCCAGGTCAGGGCGTTGAGATAGGGTTCGATGCGCCCGGCGGCGACACCGAACCGAACCACCGAAACCGTGGCCCGCGGACCGAACCATCGGCCGTACGCACCACAGGATTTGCGGCGCGCCGTCAGCGGACGTTGACTCGCCCGTCCAGGGCTACCTAGTCTCCGAACTGAAATACCAAATTGCACGACCAGCATTTCGTTCCCATGATTTCCCGGGGAGCGGATCCCTGAAGGGACGGCAGGCCATTGGCGATTCCCGCGCCCGCAGACACAGTGATATCCCACGACGCAGGACGTGATCAGCTCGAGTACGCCGATCTCCTCGGGCAATTCGACCAGCCAGGTGCGTGTGTGGCCCGCCTCGACCCCAACCTGCTCGTCCAGCAGGCGAATCAGGAGTTCTTCCGGCAGTTCGGAGGCTCCTCCGCGGATGTGTGCGGCCGCGCCTTCTGCGATCTGGCCCACCCCAGCCTGCGGCAGCCGCTCAGGCATCAGCTCGGCCGGCTCGTCGACGGCACCCGCCGCCGGTTCGCCACCCATGTCGTCGCCTTCGCGGCCGAGGGCGCGCCGTTCACCAGCGCGCTCACGGCCGTCCCGGTGCGTGGGGAGACCTCCCGCGTCGCCTCGATCCTGGTCGTGATGCGCTCCGCGGCGGGTGTCGATGACGCGGACGTCGTCACCCCGCACAAGAAGGTCCTCACCGAGATCGAGGCCCGCATCCTGGAAGGCATCGCCGCCGGGGTCTCGACCGTCCCGCTGGCGTCCCGGCTCTACCTGAGCCGCCAGGGGGTCGAGTACCACGTGACGCGGCTGCTCCGGAAGCTGCGGGTCCCCAACCGGGCCGCCCTCGTCTCCCGCGCCTACTCCATGGGGGTGCTCGAAGTGGGCTCCTGGCCCCCGAAGGTCGTCCAGGACTTCGTCAAGTGATCGCTCGTCCGCACCGCGCGCGACGCCACCCGGCCGCCGTGCGGTGAGCGCCCCCGGCGCGGCCCGGGGGTCAGGCGCGGGGCTCAGGTGCCGGACTCCACGTCGCGTGTACGGGACTCCAGGTCGCGCCGGGTGTCGTCGCCGTACACCCCGTCCTCGTCACCGCGGATCCCGTACCAGAGCTGGAAGCGGGCCACGGCGGAGGCGAGGCTCTGATCGTACTGGCCGCTGACCGAACCGCCCGCGTACACGTCCGGGATCCGCAGCAGCCGGGACTGGAGCTCGGAGACCTCGGGACCGCTGTCCCCCAGGGACAGCACCGCGCCCTGGCCCTGGCCCTGGCCCTCCTGTCCGTCGCCGCTCGGCGCGGCGGCGGAGGCGGTGGGCGCGGCGGGGGCCGACGTACGGCCGGAGGGGGTGCCGCTCCCCGGATCCGGCTGCGCCGCGGTGGATCCGTCGGCGCCGGGGACGAGCAGCACCAGCGTGAGCGCGAGGCCCGCCCCGACCGCCCCCGCGGCGGCCAGGGCGGCGGGGCGCGACCGGCGCCAGAACGGCGGCGCGGCGGGGGCGGCGTGCGTGGCGGAAGAGTCGGTTGAGCCTGTTGAGCCGTCCGGGGCCGCGGCGGCCGACGCCTCGGTGGCCGTCCGCAGACCGAGCTCGAACTCCTCGGTGTCCGCGTCGCCGAGGTCGTACGCGCGGGGCGGCGTCCCCGAGACCAGCGGACGGAAGAGGTCAAGGTCCTCCATCCAGCCGTCGACGGGCGGGCCGCCCTCCCGGTCGGGCTTCGTAACCGCACGGAAGATCCGGGTCGGCTCGATCACCTGCCGCCCGGTGGGCCGTTCGGGATCGGTTCCGGCAGCCATACAGACCTCCTCTTGCGCCGCGCCGTCAGGACCGGCAGGACCGGTAGGACCGTCAAGACCATCGAGAGTTGATACGGACGGGAGGCCCGGGGGACTCAACCGGAGACGTCTTTGTCGGCCGCGCCATGCCCGCGGATACCGTGGCCTGGAGCGAAGGGAGTCGAGACGATGGAACGCACGACGTGTTGTGTGGTGGGCGGCGGGCCGGCCGGGATGGTGCTCGGGCTGCTGCTGGCGCGCGCCGGAGTGGAGGTCACGGTCCTGGAGAAGCACGGTGACTTCTTGCGTGACTTCCGCGGCGACACCGTGCATCCGAGCACGCTGTCGCTGCTGGACGAACTCGGCCTCGCCGAGCGGTTCGCCGCGCTGCCGCAGCGTCATGTGCACACCATCCAGCTGCCCATCGGCCCGGGCCGCTCGCTGTTCACCGTGGGCGACATCGGCGCGCTGCCGGTCAAGTACAATTACGTCGCGATGGTGCCGCAGTGGGATCTGCTGAATCTGCTGGCGGACGAGGGTGCGCGGGAGCCCTCCTTCCGGCTGCGGATGAACACCGAGGCGACCTCCTTCCTCATGGAGCGCGGCCGGGTCGCGGGGGTGCGCTACCGCACCGCGGACGGGAGCACCGGTGAGCTGCGGGCCCAGCTGACCGTGGCCTGCGACGGCCGGGGATCGCTGGCCAGGCATCTGCCCGAGCTGGGGCTGCGGGAGTTCCCGTGCCCGATGGACGCCTGGTGGTTCCGGGTGCCGCGGCACGAGGGCGATCCGCAGGGGCTGGTGGGGAACGCCGGTGACCGCTTTCTGACCGCGATGATCGACCGCGGTGAGTACTGGCAGTGCGCCGCGCTGATCCCCAAGGGCACCGACGCGGCCCGGCGCGCGGCCGGTCTCGACCGGTTCATGGCCGAGTTCGCGGCGGCCGCCCCATGGCTGGCGGACCGCGCCCATGCCCTGCGGTCCTGGGACGAGGTGAAGCTGCTCGACGTACGTCTTGACCGGCTCCGGCGCTGGCACCGCCCCGGGCTGCTGTGCATCGGGGACGCGGCACATGCGATGTCGCCGGTGTTCGGGATCGGCATCAACCTCGCCGTCCAGGACGCCGTGGCCGCCGCCCGCATCCTCGCCGGGCCGCTCGCAGCGGGCGGGGGCGGGGTCGGGCTGCGGGAGGTGCGGGAGGTGCAGCGCCGCAGATGGCCGACCGCCGCGGCGACGCAGACGCTGCAGCGGATCGCCCACGCCCGGGTCGTCGAGCCGGTGCTGGCCGGCCGTACCCTGCTCGGCGACGGGTCCCGGCCGCCCGGGATGGTTCGGGTGCTGAACGCGGCGCCCTGGCTGAAGCGGGCCCCCGCGTACTTCCTGGCGTACGGCGCACAGCGCGAGCACCCGCCCGCCGCCGCCCTGCGCTGAAACGGTTCGGCAGGTATGGCGCCGAGCGGCGAGGGCCCGGCCGTTCAGCGGCCATGGCGCGGGCCCGGCCGCTCAGTGGCCGCGCAGCCGCTCCGTATCGCGCCGGTCGCGCTTCGTCGGGCGGCCGGTGCCGCGGTCGCGATGGCCGACCACGGCCACCTCCTCGCGCGGCGGCGGGGGAGGGGAGTTGTCGATGAAGCACTCGGCCGCGACGGCCGCCCCGACCCGCTTGCGCACCAGGCGTTTCACCACGACGATCCGTTCGCGTCCGGCGTGGAAGAGCCGCACCTCGTCCCCGGGCCGCACGGCGTGGGCGGCTTTGACGCGCTCCCCGTTGAGGCGGACGTGGCCGCCGCGGCAGGCCGTGGCGGCCAGCGACCGCGTCTTCGTCAGCCGTACGGACCAGATCCAGCTGTCGACCCGCACCGGCGCGTTGTCTGAAGCCATGCCTGAAGCCATGTCCTGACTCTATCGGCTCCGTCCAGGGCAGTACGTCCTGCTATATCCGGAATTGCTGTCTAAGGTGCGACGCATGAGCGCACACTTTGACGTCGTGGTCCTGGGGGCGGGCTCGGGCGGCTATGTCGCGGCGATCCGCGCCGCGCAACTCGGTCTGTCCGTCGCCATCGTGGAGGAGCGGTTCTGGGGAGGGGTGTGCCTGAACGTGGGCTGTATCCCCTCCAAGGCCCTGCTGCGCAACGCCGAGCTGGCCCATCTGTTCACCACGGAGGCCCAGACCTTCGGCATCCGGGTGGACGGGCAGGTGATCCTGGACTACCAGACCGCCTACGAGCGCAGCCGCAAGGTCGCCGACGGGCGCGTCAGGGGGATCCACTACCTGATGAAGAAGAACGAGATCCCGCAGTACGACGGCCGGGGCACCTTCACCGACGACCGTACGCTGCGGATCGACCTGACCGCAGGGGGAACGGAGACCCTCACCTTCGGCCACTGCGTGATCGCCACGGGCACGGTCACCAATCTGCTGCCCGGCACCTCGCTCAGCGAGCGGGTGGTGACGTACGAGGAGCAGATCCTCAGCCCGGAGCTGCCCGAGAGCGTGATCATCGCGGGGGCGGGCGCCATCGGCGTCGAGTTCGCGTACATCATGCGCAGCTACGGGGTGCGGGTGACGCTGGTGGAGTTCCTGGACCGGATCGTCCCGCTGGAGGACGAGGAGGTCTCCGCGGAGCTCGCGCGCCGCTACCGCAGGCTCGGCATCGACGTGCTCACCTCCACTCGGGTCGAGGCGATCAACGACGCGGGCCCCTCGGTGAAGGTCATGGTGACCACGGGTGGCCAGCGGCAGACGCTGCAGGCCCAGGCGGTGCTGCAGGCGATCGGTTTCCGGCCCCGGGTCACCGGCTACGGTCTTGAGAACACCGGCGTCCGGCTGACTGGAACTGCCGGCGGCGGTGGCGCCATCGCCGTGGACGCGTACTGCCGCACCAGCGTGCCGCATATCTTCGCGGTCGGGGACGTGACCGCGAAGCTGATGCTCGCCCACGCGGCCGAGGCGATGGGCGTGGTCGCCGCCGAGACGATCGCGGGCGCGGAGACCATGGCGCTTGAGTACGTGATGATTCCGCGGGCGACCTTCTGTCAGCCCCAGATCGCCAGCTTCGGCTGGACCGAGGCCCAGGCCCGGGAACTGGGCTTCGATGTGCGGGTGTCCAAGTTCCCGTTCACCGCGAACGGGAAGGCGCAGGGGCTCGGGGACCCGGCCGGCTTTGTGAAGCTGATCGGGGACGGCCGCCACGGCGAGTTGCTGGGTGGCCATCTGATCGGCCCCGAGGTCACCGAGCTGCTGCCGGAGCTGACGCTGGCGCAGCGCTGGGATCTGACCGCCCACGAGGTGGCGCGCAATATCCATGCCCATCCCACGCTCTCCGAGGCGGTGAAGGAGGCCGTGCACGGCCTCGCCGGGCACATGATCAATATGTGAGCCGCCGCGGACAGGCCCTGGTCACGCCATCAGCAGCGGTGCAAATGCCCTAAATATGCTAAAAAGACCAGATGAAGGTGGGTTCGGCGCTACGCTTCCGCAGTGTCGCCGGACAGGCGTTCGCCCTGCTGCTGGCGATCATGGCGCTGCTCGTGGTCTCCGCGGGCGTCGCGCTGGTCCTGCAGGCCCGGAACAGCGGCGAGAACCAGGCCCGGGGCCGCTCACTCGCGGTCGCCCACTCCTTCGCCCGCGCCCCGGGAGTCCTCGCCGCCCTGAGGTCCCACGACCCCAGCGCGACGCTCCAGCCCTTCGCCCAGCAGGTCAGACGGGACGCCGGCGTCGACTACATCGTGGTGACGAGCCCGAGCGGCATCCGCTACACCCACCCCAACCCACGCCAGATCGGCAAGCGCGTCGACCGCCCCCTCTACCCGGCCACGGTGGGCCGCGCCTTCACCGACAAGGTCCCGGGCGTGAGCCTCGCCGCCCCGTCCATCCGCGCGGCGGTCCCGGTCACCGACGCCAGTGGCAAGGTGATCGCCATCGTCAACGCCGGGGTCACGATCCCGAGCGCACGCCACTCGGTCGACCGCCAGCTGCCCGTCGTACTGGGATCCCTGGGCCTGGCCCTCGGGCTCGGCGCGGGCGGGGCCGCGCTGGTGAGCCGGCGGCTGCGGCTGCAGACCCGCGGCCTCGGGCCCGCCGAGATCGCCCGGATGTACGAGCACCACGACGCCGTGCTCCGCGCCGTACGGGAAGGGGTGCTGATCGTCGACGGGGAGGGAAGGCTGCTGCTCGCCAACGACGAGGCGCGCAGGCTTCTGACCCTGCCGCCCGACGCCCAGGGGAAGCAGGTGACCGACGTGGGCCTGCCGCGGGACACCGCCGCCCTGTTCGTCTCGGGCCGGCCGGCCACCGATGAGATTTACGAGGTGGGGGAGCGGCTGCTGGCGGTCAACCAGCGCCCGGCCTGCCGGCGCGGACAGCCCTGGGGCAGCGTCGCCACCCTGCGCGACACCACCGAGCTACAGCTCCTGACGGACAAGGCCGACCGGGCGCGGGAGCGCCTGGCGCTGCTGTACGACGCCGGCGTCGAGGTCGGCACCACGCTCGACATGGTGCACACCGCCCAGGAGCTGGCACAGATCGCCGTGCCACGCTTCGCCGACTGCGTCACCGTCGACCTGATGGAAGCGGTTTTGCGCGGCGAGGAGCCCGACCCCACCGACACCCGGATGCGCCGCGTCGCGATCAGCGGTCAGGAGGAGTGCCCGCCGCATCTGACGGGCGAGCCGATCGGCTCGGTGACCGTCCCGCTCACCGCGCGCGGCATCATCCTGGGTCGGGCCGACTTCTGGCGCTCGGCGCGCGCGGCGCCCTTCGAGGACGACGATCTCACCCTCGCCGAGGAGCTGGTCAGCCAGGCGGCCGCATACATCGACAACGCCCGTCGCACCGGTCGCGAGCACGCCACCGCACTGGCCCTGCAACAGAGCCTGCTGCCCCGCGAGCTGCCCGAGCACGAGGCCGTCGAGGTCGCCCACCGCTATGTGCCCGGGTATGGCGGGGCGGGCGGGGACTGGTTCGATGTCATCCCCCTGTCCGGCGCCCGCATCGCCTTTGTCGTCGGCGACGTCGTCGGCCACGGTCTGCACGCCGCCGCCACCATGGGCCGGCTGCGCACCGCCGTGCACAACTTCTCCTCGCTCGACCTGCCCCCGGACGAACTGCTGAGCGCCCTCGACGAGGTGGTGGAGCACCTGGACCAGGAGGAGGCCGTCGCGGACGGCGCGTCCCCCGGCGCCGGGGTCGCGGGCGCCACCTGTCTGTACGCGATCTACGACCCGGTCGTCCGGCGCTGCTGCCTGGCGCGGGCCGGCCACCCGCCACCCGCCTTGGCGCGCCCGGACGGCGCGGCGACCGTGCTCGACCTGCCCGCCGGACCGCCGCTGGGCCTGGGCGGGCTGCCCTTCGAGACCGCGGAGGTCGACCTCCCCGACGGCAGCCGCCTGGTGCTGTACACCAACGGGATCCTCCAGGCCGGCGGCGTCGATGTCGACACCGGTCTCGACCGGCTGCTCGGCGCGCTGGCGCGCGCCGACCCCGACCCCGAGCGCACCTGCCGAACGGTGATGGAGGCCCTGCCCCCGAACCACCCCACCGACGACATGGCGCTGCTCGTCGCCGGTGCCACCGGCCTGGCCGAGGACCACATCGCGTCCTGGGACCTTCCGCCTGACCCCTCGGTCGTCGCCGATATGCGGGCCGCCGTGGACCGGACCCTCGCGGACTGGGGCCTGGAGGAGGCGGCCTTCACCACCGAGCTGGTGGTCAGCGAACTGCTCGGCAACGCCATCCGCCACGCCTCCGGCCCCATCCGGCTGCGCCTGCTCCGCGACCGGGCCCTGATCTGCGAGGTCGCCGACGGCAGCACCACCGCACCGCATCTGCGCCGGGCCGCCAGCACCGACGAGGGCGGGCGGGGGCTGTTCCTGGTGGCCCAGATGGTCGACCGCTGGGGCACCCGCTACACCAGAAGGGGCAAGGTCATCTGGACCCAGCAGACGCTGCCCTTCGAGCCCTCAGCGGCGGCCCTCTCCTCCGTGTTCGCCCTCAGCTGATCGCCCTCGGCTGTTCACTCTTAGCTGATCACCGCCGCCGTGGTGGCCAGCAGCTCCGGGAGGGTGCCGGTGAACTCGGGCATCAGCCGCATGGCCACCGCCCAGCCTTCCGGATCCTTGCCCAGATGGGCGGCGATCAGATCCACGGCCTCCTGGCGGACCCGGCACAGCTGCTCGTCCATTCCCTCCGGGGACTCCTCGGGGCGGTTCGACGGGAACTTCGCCAGGTAGGTCGCGGCCACCCGGGCCGGCCGCGCCTCGTGGAGGATCTCCGACAGGGTCAGCTGCCCGTAGGACACCGCCGTGTTCAGCCAGTCCTGCCGGATGTACGCGGGCAGCTGGTGGTGGCGCAGCAGCTCCAGGGCGGTGGGGCGCGGGCCGGTGAGCCGGTGCGGATGGGCCGGGTGCCCCTGGCGCATCTCCGCGATCCGCCAGTCGGGGCGCAGCTCCTCCGGGAAGTCGTCCCGCTTGGCCAGCTCGACCAGCAGCGCGTCCGGCAGCGGATCGCGGCCGTGCTCGGCCAGCAGCTCCGGCCACGGGAGGTCCGGGCCGGTCTCCTCGGACAGCCGCTCCAGCGCCGCGGCGAGCTGGTCCCGCCGCCCCTCGGCCGCGCCGCGAAGATGCCCCGCCTGGCTCGTGGGCGACTGGGCATGCGCGAGCCGGTCGCGCAGCTCGGCCAGGCAGTCCGGCGCCTCGAGCGCGGATCGGACGATCTTCTGGGTGGCCGCCGGCAGCGGGTGCTTCTTGCTGCGCCGCTCGGGGAACTCGGTCTCCTCCAGCAGCGCGCGCACCTCCTCGGCGCCGCGCCGCTCGCACAGCCGCACCAGCAGGAGCAGCTGCCCGGCGAGCGTATGCAGCTTGATCTTGCCGAGCAGGATGCGGGCCAGCCGCGGATCGCCGGCCTCGACGATCGGCAGGAGCCAGTGGCGGCGCCCGCTGTTCCGCAGCTCGATGAACAGCTCCTCGGTGAGCGGCAGCGGCCCCGCACCGCTGTCGGGACGGCTGCGCCGGCCGGACAGGATCTGCCGGCGCTGCCCCGGGGTCAGCGGGGTGTTGATGTACAGCTTGGCGTTGATCTCGGGGGCGTCGTGGAGCAGCAGCTCCCCGATGATGTCCTCGGGCAGCTCCCAGCTGGAGGCGAGGCCGGCCAGTACGGACACCCCGTGCAGCTCGATGAAGCGGTCGCGCAGGGCGGCCGAGGGCTGGTGGTGGACCAGCAGATGCTGGATGGTGCGCTGGTCCAGGTGTTCCGCGAGCGCCAGCTGTATGTCCTCGGTGGCCAGTTGGTACAGCTGCAGGAACACCGCCCGGGCGCCCTCCGGGGTGCTCACCGGGTACTCGGGGGCCAGCGGCCGGGGCCAGGGCTTGTTCCGGTGCTTGGCCACCTGTTCGCGGGCCGCGGCGACCAGCTCCGTGGGTGTTCCGGTGAAGCGGGGCAGCAGTGAGTACATGGCGCGCCAGGTGGCGAAGTCGTCGCCCAGCTCGGCCACCAGGCCGGTCAGCGCTTCGCGGACGGGAGCCTCGCCGTGGGGCAGCGAGTTGAGGACCGTGCGGGCAGGGCTGATCTCCGCCAGCACCCGTGGCACCGGATACTCGCCGCTGTGGATGCCCCGGCCCAGCAGTTTGGCCAGGTTGAAGCGGGAGTAGGAGTCGTTCCAGTCGCCACCCATGAGGAGCTGCCACGGCAGCGGGGAAGTGCCGGGGAGATGGCGGGGCGCCTCCTTGTAGGCCGCCAGCACGATCTCGTCCGGGCAGTCCTGGCGGGCCGCCAGCATGAGGAGCGCGCCGTTCGGCAGGGGCTCCCGCCGGTGCTCGGCCAGCAGCGAGTCCCAGTCCACGTGGCCCAGGGGGAATTCGTCGCGCGTCCACTTCACCTCGCGCAGCCTGCTCACCAGGGCCGCCCCGGACAGGGCCGGGGCGCTGGGGGCGGGCGCGGCGGTCTCGTCGGTGGCCTCGGACACCGAGGCACTCTCCAGCACGGCCGCCGGGTCGGGCGCGGCCACCGCCCGCCGCACCAGCTCCGCCACCGCCGGGCGCAGCGCGGGCAGTTCGGCGAGCTCGGCCAGCTCGGCGACGCCGCCGTAGGTGAGCATCGCCCGGCAGGCGGCCAGCTGATCATCCAGCCCTGCCCGGTCGCCGAGGGATTTCAGGGCGTGGCGCACGACGCTGGGGAAGGGCGCGCGCAGCGCGGGGAGGAGCTTCGGGCCGGTGGCGTTCAGCAGATACTCCACCAGCCCGTCCGGCTCGTGCCAGTCGGGGTCGTCCAGATTCTGCTTCGCGCCCTCCAACACCGCGGCCTGCAGTGTCTGGCGGTCGCCGTGCCCCTGGTAGAGCCGTGGGCCCAGCGCCGTATAGCCCAGCGCGGCAAGGCGCAGCAGCACCGGTTCGCGCTCGCGGGTCAGCGGGCACCCGGACAGCGCCCAGATCATTTCGGCGTCGCCGGTGGCGAACGCCGTGTCCACCAGATAGTCGGGCAGCGGTTCCCGCCCGGCCATCAGCGCCATGGCCTCCTCGCGCAGCCGGGCCATCAGGTCCGGGGCGAGTGCGGGGCCGGCCAGCCGGAACGTGGCCGAGAGCAGGGATTCGTCGAGGGTCGCCACGCCGGGTGTTCTCCGATCGTCGAGAAGAGTGCAGAGGGAGCAAGAAGGAGGGATGGGAAGAGGGGGCTCAGGGGGTCGCGGACAGCTCGGCCATCCTGGACAGCGCGCCGATCCAGAACCGCTGCCGCTCCGGGGTCTGCCCCACCAGATGGGCGGCGCGCAGCTTCGGCGGCATATGGCGCAACAGCCGCGCGACCACCTCGGCATGGCGCTTCAGCTGCGAGACCTCGGCGTTGGCGAACACCTGGTGCACCAGATCGGTGTCATTGGTGCCCTCGGACGAGCTCTCACAGGCCGCGGCCAGCCTGGCCTCCCACTCCGCCACATCGCGCGCCAACTCCTTCAGCCCGATGACCTTCTGCCCCAGGCTCTCCGACAGCCGCGCCTCGAGCTGGGACAGCGGCACCGGGGCGTACTCCCCGTCGCCGAGGTAGATCAGCCCGGTCTCCAGCGGCTGCCCGGCCAGATGCAGCTTGATCAGCCGCTCCAGGGTCCGCTTGGTGATCCACTCCCGGCCCTCGTCGTCGATATCGCTCTTCCACCACTCCAGCGCCGTCTCGGCCACCTCGCCATAGGTGTCGATCAGCCACTGATTGGCGGGGATGTCCTGCGGGCTCACCTCGTAGCTGACCGTGAATCGGCTGGCCTGCGCCACGTTGTTGCTGCTGACCAGCAGCTTGCGGCCGAGGTGGTACGGCGGGTTCTGCAGCGCTATCTGGGCGCACAGCCCTGGAATCGGCCGGCCGGCCAGCGACCACTCCTGGGTGATCTCCATCAGCTTGGCGAAGGTGGCCTTGTCCTTGGGCCGGTTGTACTCGTCCCAGACGATCACCTTGGACTCGGGCCCCATGAGCGAGCGGCTGAGCAGCGTGTCCAAGGTGCCGTCGGGCGTCGGGATCGGCACACACAGGTCCTCGACATTGGTCACCGGCAGCGAGAAATAGACCGGGTCGCGCCCCGTCTCCTCCCGGACCACCGCCTTGGTGATCTCCGTCTTGCCGCAGCCGGGCGGGCCCTGGAGCAGCACGGACCAGTTCTCCCGGACGGCGGTGCGCAAAATGGCGCGCACCGGATCCGCGATCGTCGCCGGGTTCGGGCAGCCGACGGCCGCCGCGATGCCGTCCAGGATCTCGGCCGTGCGGTCGGGGCCCGGCTTGCCGTCCGACTTCGTATCCCGCAGGCGCAGCCGCTGACCGCCGACCAGCGGCAGCGCCCAGGACAGGGGAAACCCGGCGCGGGCGCAGTCCAGCACATGCTGGAGGGTGCGCGGCGACAGCAGAGAGCGCAGCCGCGGGGTCAGCCCGGCCCAGAGCCGGAACACCTCGGTCAGGTCCCAGTTTTCGTAGCGCTCGGCCAGGTTCTGCCGCCAGGCGGTGTCATTGGCGGTCACCCGCAGGGTGACCATACGGTCCAGCACGGCCAGATCGCTGCGCCGGGCGCTGGTCTCGGCCAGTGACTCGTTGTCGGCGAGGAAGACGCCGACGCAGCCGAGCTTGCGCAGATCGTGCTCGCCGAGCGTCCAGTTGCAGGCGATCTGCATCAGCTGGGACTGAACGGTCTCGCCGGCCTGCAGCGAGTCGTCGATCAGCAGCACAAACGGCTTACCGGGGGTGAGCTGACGCATAATCAGCTGGGTGAGGACCAGCTCACCGCTGTGCTCGTCCCGCACCGGCGCGTTGACCAGCAGATCGTCCGGGGTCAGATTGGCCGCCGGGACCAGGATCACCTCGGTGCCGGGGTGCGCCTCGGGGACATAGGAGAGAAACGTCGACGTCTTGCCGATGCCGTGCTCGCCGAAGACCTGCCCGGTCTGCCCCATGGCGATCATCGCGCTGATGAACTGCTCCAGACGGGCGCCGCTGCCCGGCCCGGTCCGCCGCGCCGTCTTCTGTGTGCTGCTCACAGTGGTCTGTTCCCTCGTTGTGTCTGTCGATGTCCGAAACGACTCGCCGACGAGCCGGCCGTCAGCTGTCACCGGTGACCACCCGGTGGCAGGCCATCGGCGGATCGTGCCGCTCCGGCCAGTCGCTCCCGCCGTCCGTGATCAGCCAGATCCACCGGTCGGGGTGGGCCGGGGTGACCTCGGGCGCATAGCCGTCGGTGACCATGATCACCGCGTCGGCGCGCTCCTCGAACCGCCGCCCGTTCACCTCCAGTCGGCCCTCGACATAGTCGACGACCAGCTGGAAGTTCGTCCCGCCGCCGCCGAGCACCCGCTCCCCGGGGACAAAGGGCATCACGGCGCCGTCGAAGCTCAGCCAGTGGCTTTCCACCCCGTCGGTCCGGCCCACCAGCGAGGTGATCCAGTCGACCACCTGCTGCGGCATCGAACCCGAGGTGTCCAGCGCGACCACCACCACCTTGGTGCGCTCCGCGCCCCGCCGGGAGAGCATCGGGTCATGGCCGAGCGCCAGCAGCACGGCCCCCTGCTTCTTCGGATAGACCAGCCGCTCGCCCTCGCGCAGCTTGGAGGCCAGCACATCGGAGAGCCAGCGCCGCCACCACTCCACCCGCCGGGTCCGCGGGGTCTCACCGCGCAGTGCGGCCAGGCCCATCCGGCCCCACATGCGCTCCAGCCGTTTGCCGCCCCCGGCGGTGCGGTCCGCCAGGGCCAGCATCTCCTCCCGGGCGATGCCCTCGCCGCGCAGCGCCGCCCGCATCGCCTCGCTCAGGGTGGCGTCGACGATGGAGGACAGCGTCTCCTCGTCCATCGGCAGGCTACGGCCCGCGCCTTGGCCCTGCTCGGCCCCGGCCAACTGCATATGGATGCACACCGCGGGCGGTACGGGCGGCCGGCGCATCCGCTTGAGCTCCCCGTACACCCCCAGGTCGGTATCGACGAAGTCCCGGTAGGACAGCGGCGTCAGACCCTGCTCGGACAGATCGGCCACATACTGCCCGTGCACCTCGCGCGGGTCGACGCCCACCGGCTCCCGGCGGGTGCCCCCGCGGCCGTCCGGCACCTCCTGGGCGGGCAGCTCCGTACGCCCGAGACGGACCATGGCCACATGGTTGATCGCCACCTCGGCGGCCAACTCGAAGACCGGGTCGGCGCGCAGCTCCTCGTCCACGTACAGATGGCGGTGGATCAGATGGCGCGCCTCGTGGAACAGCACGAACCGCACGCCGCTCGGCCCGATCCGGACGAAAAACTCAGGGTTGTACAGCAGCAGGCAGCTGCCGTCGCCCACGGCCACCACCGCCGCCGTGTCCACCGCCGCGGTGGCGATCTGGTGGTGGCACTTCGCGTACAGCCACGAGCCCACCACGCTGTCCTTGACCCCGAAGTCCAGCAGCGCCGCCTCCTTGAGCCGACGGCCCTCCTCCGCCACCGCCGGATCCGCCACCTGACACTCCAGCAGCGCCCGGCGGTCGCGCAGGTCGATCACCCCCCGCGCCGCGGCATGCCGACTCTCCCCCGTCACCCGTGCCACTGGCCCCCCTTTTATCCCGCGCTGCTCCCGCATGCCGCTTTTCCGCATGCCGCGTTCCGGCGCGGCCCTGTCCGGCCCCGCTATCAAGAACGTTATCCACCGGGTCTGACAGCGCCGCTTTGGGTCCGTCGCGTTCAGACCACCATCGGCCGGTCGGCCGGGGTGACGGGGGCCGGGAGCGTCGTGGAGCCCGCGAGATAGCGGTCCACGGCCGCGGCGGCGGAGCGGCCCTCCGCGATGGCCCATACGATCAGCGACTGGCCGCGGCCCGCGTCACCCGCCACGAAGACGCCCTCGCAGCCGGTGGCGAACCCCTCGTCCCGGGCGATATTGCCCCGGGCGTCGAGCTTCAGGCCGAGCTGGGTGATCAGGCCGCCGTCCCGCTCAGGACCCGAGAAGCCCAGCGCCAGCAGGACCATGTCCGCTCGTAGCACTCGCTCGGAGCCCGGTTCTGGCCGCCCGTCCGCGTCGACCCCGACCAGCCGCAGCGCCCGGACAGCGCCCGTCGCGCCTCCGGAGCCAGGGTGCGCCCCCTCGAAGCGGATCGTGGCGGCCGAGAACAGCCGCGCGTCCACATCGGCGTCCGGCGACGCGCCCAGCTCCTGGGCCTCCTCATGGGCGGCGGACATCCGGTAGATCTTGGGGTGGACCGGCCAGGGCTGGTCCTCGGGCCGCTCGGTCCCGGGCCGGAGGTGGATGTCCAGCTGGGTGACGGAGGCGGCGCCCTGGCGCAACACGGTGCCCAGGCAGTCCGCGCCGGTGTCCCCGCCGCCGACGATCACCACATGTCTGCCCTCGGCCGTGATCGGCGGCCGGGCGAAATCGCCCTCCTGGACCCGGTTGGCCAGCGGCAGGTACTCCATCGCCTGATGTATTCCGGCCAACTCCCGCCCCGGCACCGACAGCTCCCGCCACGCCGTCGCCCCGACCGCGATGACCAGTGCGTCGTAACGGGCCCGCAGCTCGGCGGCGTCCACGTCGGTGCCCACGCCCACGCCCGTACGGAACTTGGTGCCCTCGGCGCGCAGCTGCGCCAGCCGGCGGTCGAGGTGGCGCTTCTCCATCTTGAACTCGGGGATGCCGTAGCGCAGCAGTCCCCCCACCCGGTCGGCCCGCTCGTACACCGCCACCGTGTGTCCGGCGCGGGTCAGCTGCTGGGCCGCGGCCAGGCCCGCCGGGCCCGAGCCGATGACCGCGACGGTCTTCCCGGACAGCCGCTCCGGTGGCTTCGGGGTCACATAGCCGCTCTCCCACGCCCGGTCCACTATGGCCCGTTCGACGTTCTCTATCGTCACCGCGGGCTGGTTGATGGCCAGCACACATCCGCTCTCGCAGGGCGCCGGGCACAGCCGGCCGGTGAACTCCGGGAAGTTGTTGGTCGCGTGCAGCCGCTCGCTCGCCCGCCGCCAGTCGTCGCGCGAGACCAGCTCGTTCCACTCGGGGATCAGGTTTCCCAGCGGGCAGCCCGCGTGGCAGAACGGGATGCCGCAGTCCATGCAGCGCCCGGCCTGCGCGCCGACGATCGGCAGCAGACCGCCGGGCACCTGCACCTCGTTCCAGTCCCGCACCCGCTCGGCCACCGGGCGGCGCGGCGGAAGCCGGCGAGGTGTGAAGAGAAAGCCTTTCGGGTCGGCCATGGCGGCATTCCTTACCCGTGTCTGTCCGTGTCACGGACCGGCCGCGTGATGGCGCGGCGCACCGTGGACACCACGCCTTTCCCCACTGTACGTCCGGCCGCAAGGGCGCCCATGCGGCCGCCACCTGCCGCCACCTGCGGCCACCGCGCAGTCGGCGCATGCGCGATCGCCGCCCGGTGATGTTCCCCGCACGCTGGAGGAGACGCGCGAAGAGAGACGAAGGGAGCGGCGTCATGGCCTGTGGATCTCGCGGATCGACGCCCCTGTGGGCCGGCGAGGCCAGCTGGTTCTGCTGCGGCAACTCCTGGGGCCCGTGCGCGAGCACGGGTGGCGGCGACTGTGGCACCTGCCGGTCCGGCGAGCCGCAGGCCGCGTGGCCGCACGCCTCCCAGGAGTGCTGGGAGATCACCCGGCCGGACCTGTGCGGGGAGGACATACCGAAGCGTGGCTGCGGCAGCGTACTGACCGTCCGCCACCAGTGCTCCGACGCGTCGGTGTGTGTGACGATCACCGACTGCGGCCCGCGCACCAAGAGCTTCTGCTCCGAGAAGACCTGCTGCGACGGGGTCTGCCGGACCAACCGGGTCATCGACCTCACGCCCGCGGCCTTCGCCGCCCTCGGCAGCCTCAGCTCCGGCACCCTGCCGGTGCTGATCGACGAGTGACGGAGGACCCGGCCATGACCCCGCCCCGACCGGCCCCCGGCCGCCTCAAAGTCCCCGCGGGCCACGGCAGACGGCGGTTTCTGACCACCGTGGCCCTGGGCGGCGCCACCATCGTCGGCGCGACCTCGCTGGGCGCCGTCGACGCCGACGCCGCCTTCACCGCGCCCCTTGAACCCCTGGACCCGGCCGTCGCCCGGAGCGCCTTCGTGGAGGGCCGGATCCAGCGGATCGACGGCAGTGTGCTGGACATCGCCGGATCCCACGGCGACCGGGCGCGGGTACGGCTGACCAACGCCACCAGCGTCTGGAAGGCGGGGGTCGCCACCGCCGAGCAGATCGAGGCCGGTGACGGGCTGTACGCCCGTGGTGTCCCGATGCCCGACGGCACCGTCGCCGCCGACGCGGTGTGGGTGAACATCGTCAACCTCTACGCCACCGTCCGCGGCATCGAACAGGACCGGCTCCATCTGACGCACGGAGCGCACCGGATCGTCGGCCATCTGTCCCCGGCCACCACCAGCGCCTCGTACGCGCGCACCGCCCCCACCTCCGATCTGTCCCTGCTGCGGGTGGGCGACGGCGCCCAGGTGCTCGGCGCATGGCGGCCCGCGGACGGGACCGTGGACATCGTCCGGGTCTCGGTCGGGCCCCCGCCGGGGAGCGTACGGTGATCGCCCCGCCCGCCGGGGCGGCCCCGCTGCTGACCGCCGGGCTGCTCGGCTGGACCGGCGTGGCCAAGCTGTGGCCCCGCCGCCCAACCCGCCCGGCGCCGCCCGCCGCGCTCGTCCAGCTGCTGCGCGGCGCCCGCCCGGCCGCGCTCGCCCTGCGGCTGCTCGGCGTACTGGAACTGCTGCTCGCCATCGCGCTGCTCACACTGCCCGGGACCGCGGCCCCGGGGGTGGCGGCAGCCGTCCTCGGGATGGGCTTCACCGGCTATCTGGGCTACGCCCGCCGGGCCGCACCGGGCTCGTCCTGCGGCTGTACGGGGAGCGGTACGGCCCCCGTCACCTGGCGCGCCTTCGCCCGTGCCACCGCCCTGGCGGCGGGTGGCGCGGTGGCGGCCGTGGCGGCGACGGCGGGGGAGCCCTGGTGGGCGGCGGTGGCGCGGCGGCCGGTCGGTTCGCTGTGCCTGGTCGGCGGCGGCGCGATCGGGCTCGTGGCGCTTGCGGCCGACGGCCGTGCGGGCTGGTGGTGGCGCGGCGTTCGGGCGCGTGGCCTTCGGCGGCGGGGCGCCGGACCGCCGCTCGCCGGGCCCGTGGACGGCGGCGTGGTCCCGGTGGCCGCCACGGTCGAGCTGCTGGAGCGCTCGCTGGCCTGGCGGGCGGCGGCCCCGGTGGTGCGGTCCGCGCTGCTCGACCACTGGGACGACGGTGGCTGGCGCGTCCTCCAGTACTCCGGGGTGCACGGCGGGGGCCCGGGCGCAAGGCCCGTCTTCGTGCTCTTCGCCGTGGACGCCGCGGCCAGCCTGGACACGGTGGCCGAGCCCGCGGTCCGCGTCGGTGTCGTCGACGCGGACACCGGAGAGCCGGTGGCGGTCCCCACCCGGCCGCTGCGGATGCCCGGTTAGGGCGAAGGCCCGGCCGACGCGGCGAGCAGGGCGGTGTCGTCGTCGACGCGCCCGGGGGCGTGGAGCAGGCCCATGGACCGGTCGATGATCCGCTGCGGGTCGAGCCGCTCCGACTCGGACAGTCCCGCGCAGGTCGCCCGCAGGGCCGCCAGCCCCGCGTCGACCGACAGCCTGCTGTTCTCCACCAGACCGTCGGTGTACAGCAGCAGCCCGGCGCCGGCCGGCAGCCGCGTCGCGTGGTTCTCGGGCGCCCCCTGCACCAGCCCCAGCGGGGCACCCGGTCGGGTCTGCAGAAAATCGGTGGCCTCGCCCGCCACCACCAGCGGCGGAAGGTGTCCGCCCGACGCCCACCGCAGCCGGCGGGTCCGCGGCTCGTACACCGCGTACAGACACGTCGCGAAGTGTTCGACGTCCAGCGACCGCAGATACGCGTCCAGCTTGGCGAGGAGCGTGCCCGGGGCGGCGCGGTCCAGCGCGAAGCCGCGCAGGGCGGGCCGCAGCCGGCCCATCACGGTCGCGGCGTCCACGTCGTGGCCCATCACATCGCCGATCGCCAGCCCCATGGCCCCGCCGGGCAGCGCGATCACGTCGTACCAGTCGCCGCCGATCTCCGTACCGGTGGTGCTGGCCCGGTAGTAGGACGCGGTGCGCAGTCCGGGCACCTGGGGCAGGTGCTGGGGCAGCAGCGCCCGCTGCAGGGTCAGCGCCAGCCGGCGCTCGTTGCGGAACCGGGCGGCGTTGTCGTACGCGAGGGCCAGCCGGCCGGCGAGGGATTCGAGGTGCCTCCGGTCCCCCTCGCCGTACGCCGGCCCGCGCCTGGCGACGGCCAGCGCCCCGAGCGTCCGGCCGTGGGCGACCAGCGGTACGGACAGTACGGTGTCGGGTGGGGGCGTCCGGGCGCGGCCGGCGCCGAGGCTTTCGCCGAGGGCGCGCTCCAACTCCATCGGTCCGACCGTCCGCTTGCCCGCGACGAACACGGACTGCTCCGCCCGCGGGTCGGTGAACCGGATCCGGAACTCGTCGGCGAGGGCCGGAATCAGCACCTCCGACGCGGTCTCCAGCACCTGCGGCGGGTCGAGGCTGTCGGAGAACAGCATGCTCGCCTGGGCGAGGGAGGTGAGTGCGGCCGCGTGGCGGCGGCTGTCGGTGAGCACCTGCTCGCGCAGCCGCGACAGCTCCAGGTTGGCGCGCACCCGGGCGAGCAGCTGGCGGGCGGAGAAGGGTTTGGCGAGATAGTCGTCCGCGCCCGCCCGCAGGCCCTGCACCGTCGCCTCCTCCCCGGCCCTGGCGGTCAGCAGGATGATCGGCAGACGGGTGGTCCGGGGATCCGAGCGCAGCGCCCGTACGAGCGCGAACCCGTCCAGCCGCGGCATCATCACATCGGTCAGCACCAAGTCGACGGGGCGGGACAGGGCCGTATCCAGCGCCGCCCGGCCGTCCCCGACCAGCAGCACATCGTGGTCAGGGCCGAGCAGTTCCTTGAGATAGCAGCGCACATCGGCGTTGTCGTCGGCGACCAGCAGCAGCGGCCGACGGGCTCCGTCGCCCTCCGGCGAAGCCACCGGGATCCACTCCTCGGCGGGGACCGGGGCGGCGGCAGTGTCCTTGCAGATGTCCTCGGTCAGGTCCGTGTCGCTGCGCAGCCAGTGCAGCGCCTCCCCGGCATAGGCGGCGGTGCGCTCCTGCCGGGCGGTCCCTTCATGGCCGAGAGAGCCGGCGCCGGTGGTGCCCGCCGCCAGATGGGCGGTGCCGAACGGCACCTCCACGGTGAAGGTGCTGCCCTCACCCGGTCTGCTGCTCACCGAGACGGTGCCCGCGTGCAGCTCGACCAGGTCCTTGACGAGCGCGAGGCCGATGCCACTGCCCTCGTGCGAGCGCGAGCGCGCCCCGCGCACCTGGTGAAACCGGTCGAAGAGATACGGCAGCTCCTCCGGGGGCACCCCGGTGCCGGTGTCCGCCACGGTCAGCCGCGCCCGCTCCCCGGCCGCGGCCAGCCGCACCGTGACCCCGCCCGCGAAGGTGAACTTGAGCGCGTTGCTGAGCAGATTGAGGACGATCTTCTCCCACATCTCCCGGTCCACATGCACCGGTCCGGGCAGCGGGTGACACTCCACCCGCAGGCTGAGCCCCGCCAGGTCGAAGGCGGAGCGGAACACCGCCGCCAGCTCCGCCGTGACACGTGAAAGATCCACCGGCTCGAAGTGGCCCTTCAGCCGCCCGGCCTCCGCCCGGGAGACATCGAGCAGCGTGTTGACCAGCTTCAACAGGCGCAGCGCGCTGCGCTCGGCGAGTTCGAGCTGTCTGCGCCGCTCGGGCCGGTCCTCCACCGAGAGGGCCTGCTGCACCGGCCCCAGCAGCAGGGTCAGCGGGGTGCGGAACTCATGGCTGACGTTGGCGAAGAACGTCGTCTTGGCGCGGTCCAGCTCGGTCAGCGCCTCCGCGCGCAGACGGTGCTCCTGCTGGGTGTGCGCCGCCGCCAGCGCCGCGCTGACACCGCGGGCGAGCACATCGTAGAAGTCCTGGTAGGAGGCGTTGACGGGCAGCTTGGGGTTGATCCCCATGACGAGTACGCCCGCCACCTCGTCCGAGCGGAGCAGCGGATGGGCCAGCGCCTTCTGCCCCGGCCACCCGAGCAGCGAACCCGGCAGGCAGGCCGGGGCGGCGCCCTCGACCACCGCGGCCAGCTTCGCCGCGAGCCCGCCCTCCTCGGCGGGCTCCGCCAGCCGTAGGTCCGCGGCCGGCCCGGTGGCGTCC
>NZ_JBSFMM010000181.1:0-23166 GCF_053599555.1 Streptomyces sp. NPDC000941 | reverse complement strand
GCCAAGGAGATCGCCGCCCGTCAGCCCGCCGCCTCGGTCGTCGCCTGCCGTGACGAGGACGTGATGTCGCTGTCTCATACTCACCGCAAAGTCACTGTTGCGACTGGCCCGGCAGTACGCGCACTTGGGCACCGGAGAGCTTGGCCCACCAGTGGTCGTAACGGCTGTAGAGACGGGGGTCGCGGTCGGCCAGCAGCGTCAGCAACGAACGGGCCTCCGCGGCGAGCCCGTCCCACGCCGCCGCCGACAGCTCATGGAAGGCCATGGCCTCGATGCCACCCTCGACCGGCCGCCACACCCCGGCCACATACCCGTCGACCAGCAGCGTCGGCAACACATCGCCGTTGACGCGGATCACCTCCCGGCGGTAGTCCGGAGGGATCACCCGGCTGCGGTCCGCGTACGCGAGCAGGACGCTGTCCCACATCGCCATCAGCCGGGGCGGGGCGGGGGTTTCGGCGGCCGGGCGCGGGGCGCCCGGGAGATCGAACAGCGCGGCCTTATCCGGCCCTTGGAGCTCTTCGACGGCGTCCCCGAGTGCGCGCAGCGCCTGGCGTATCGGCGTCCGCTGAACCATGGCGAATTGCGCCATATCCGCGACCGAAGCCGGTCCGAACCCCTCCAGATAGCGCACGAGCAGCCGCTGCAGCGCGTCCGGATCCACCTCCCGCCCCAAGCGCAATGGACCTGCCTGCGCGGCGCGATACGACGGCCGGACCCCGAAGGACCACGGCCCGCCGGTCGCCGCGTGCCACAGCGGCGCGTACGCCCGCAGCCCCCACCACGCGCCGGCCTTCTTCTCGGGGCCGAGCCGCTCCTCGAGCCACGCGTCGAACTCGGCCGTCGTGCGGGGCTGTTGGGCGAACGTCAGTAGCTCCGGTACGAGTTCATCGGCGTCGGCAGGCGTGAGCCCGGCGGCGGCGAACCGGTAGCCGAGCCGGGAGGCGTAGAGGGTCGGCCGCATCGCCTCGCGGAAGACCTGGTAGTCGTCGGCGTGGACCGCGTGCAGGGTGATCCGCATCAAGGTCGCTTTGACGACTTTGTGGCCGGTGAACGCGGCGTCCAGCTCCGCCGGGGCGAATCCGGTCAGCCGATTCCACAGTGCCACGTACGGCGAGCCGGCGTGCTGCGCCTGCAGCGCGACGATGCGGCGTGCGGCGTCGAGGGCGCCCAGTGACTCGCGTCGCAGGAGCAGCTGACGGCTGAGCGTGGCTCGGTTGAGTTCGCGTGCGGTGATCTCCACGACGGGGATTGTGCCGTGTGAAGCGGGGCTGTGGACACGCTTTTCAGCTCTGGTTCCAGCTCTGGTTCCAGCTTTGGTTTCAGCTTTGGGCGTGCCCCCGGTCGAGATAGGCCAGTACGGCCAGCACCCGGCGGTTGTCGTCGTCGGACGGCGGCAGTCCGAGCTTCCCGAAGATGTTCGAGGTGTGCTTGGCGACCGCCCGCTCGGTGACGAACAGCTGCGCGGCGATGGCCGCGTTGGACCGCCCCTGCGCCATCAGCTCCATCACCTCCCGCTCGCGCGGCGTGAGGTTCCCCATCGGCTTGTCCTGCGACCGCCGGGTCAGCAGTTGTGAGATCACCTGCGGATCCATCGCCGTCCCGCCCGCCGCGACCCGCCGCACCGCGTCGATGAACTGGTCCGCGTCGAACACCCGGTCCTTGAGCAGATACCCCACCCCACCGCTGCCATCGGCCAGCAGCTCCCGCGCATACAGCTGCTCCACATGTTGCGACAACACCAGCACCGGCAACCCCGGCCGCGCCCGTCGCGCCGCCAGCGCGCACTGCAGCCCTTCATCCGTGAACGACGGCGGCAGCCGTACATCCACGACCGCGACGTCCGGCTTCAGCTCGGCGAGCGCGCGGGTCAGATCGGGCCCGGTGTCCACGGCCGCCGCGATCTCGAAGTCGTATGCCTCCAGCATCCGGACCAGACCGTCCCGCAGGAGGAAGAGGTCTTCGGCGAGGACAACGCGCACGGCGGCTCCAAGACTTCGTCGGGCCCCTGGGGTGGGGGACGTGACCGAATCCGACGAATGTACCGCTGTGAGGTGAGCGGGGGGTTATCAGCGGGCCGGATGGTCCAGGGTGCCGGTTTTTATGGTGCGGAGGAGTGCGCGGAGGGCGGTGGGGGTTGTGGTTATTACGGTGTGGGGGTCGTCGCTTTCCCGGAGGTGGGGGGTGCCGGTGGGGTCTGCTGCGATCTCCACACACGTGTCCGTGTGACCCTCGCTGAAGCTCGACTTGCGCCACGTGAGCTGAGACATGTGTGCGCCTTCCTAGAGCAGGGGATAGAGGATCCGCTGGATCAACCCCAGCGAGTCCTTCACGCCATGTGCCTCCGGTGAAACCGTCGCATCGACAGGAGGCAACGCCACTTCGCACATAGTAGCGAAAACCTCGTTGTATCGAGCGATTGCGTCACCGTCCCCCAGGTAGAGCGACTTCTCGATGTGCGGCACGATCACCGTGCTCAACTCCGCCATGGCGGGCTGGATCAGCGTGAAGGACGTGCCGAACGGCACGGGCCCGTCGAAGGGCAGGACCTGGACTGTCACGTTGGGGAGCCGGGACAGCGCGATCAGGCGAAGCAACTGACCGCGCATGATGGCATCGCGGCCGTTCAACGTGGTGTGCAGGGCGGCCTCGTGAATGACGGCGTGGAGACGTGGAGGCCGCTCGCCGGTGAGCACCTTCTGGCGTTCCAGCCGGAATTCGACGGACGAGTCGTTCTCATCACGCGAGGCGGGGACGTACCCGGCCTGGTGGATCGCCGTCGCGTACTCTCGGGTCTGCAGCAGCCCCGGCACGAACGTCGGCTCGTAGCAGAGCATCGCAACAGCACCGGCCTCCAGCTCGGCCGTGTCCATGCGTGAGGCGGGCACCTTCTGGCGATGCGCACTCCACCAGCCTTTGCCTGACGCCTGGCCCATCGCCACAAGCGCGTCAACGTAGGTTGTACTTTCACAGCCTGCGGCGCTGGCGAGAGCGCGCAGCCGCTCCGGCGACAGGCCGGTGCGTCCGGACTCGACGTTGCTGATGTGCGACTGGTTCATGCTCATTACCGCGGCGCTTTGGCCAACGCTGAGGCCAGCACGTTCGCGCAACTTGCGAACTTCAGCTCCGAAGCGTCGTTGACGGTACGTGGGGTTGGCCCGAAGTCCCATACGCCCTCCCTCGTAGTGGCTAGTGTGACTACTCAACCACGAAGAGTGCTGATCGTGTTGTGAATTGGCAACTCGTGGCGCTACCTTGGGTGTGGCGCCAGTCACGTAAGGTACTCACCTGGAGGCTGCCACATGCGCACGCCTGAAGAGCCCTGGTCCTACGGCCTGTTCATCCCCCACGACCCCCGCGCCGTGGGCGTCGTACGGGCCACCATCCGCCACATCCTCAAAGCGGCCCGCCTCGACTGCATCGTCGACACCGCCGAACTCCTCGTCTCCGAGCTGACGACGAACGCTCTGCGCAACACCACCACCGACTCCTACGTCAGCATGGACTGGCAGCCGAAGCCCCCGGACTTCCGCGTCACCGTATGGGACTCGGGCTCGGTCCTGCCCCAGCCCGTGCGGGCCGAGGTCGACGACGAGGGCGGCCGGGGGCTGGCGCTCGTCGAGTCGTGTTCGGATGACTGGGGCGTGGTCGACTACACCGACAAGGACGCGGGCGTCACCGGCAAGGCGGTGTGGTTCGCCCTCGCGCCGCCGAAGCCTGCGGAGCGGCGCGGCTGAGCTCAAAGCAGGCTCCGCTGCGCTCCGCCGCGACTGCTGCCGCGCGGTGGTCGATCGGGGGGACCAGCGGTGCGCTGGACCGGGGCCTGGGAGCGCGACGAACAGGCCCGCGCCGTTGGACGGCATGGTCCGGTTGCCGTGAGCGGGTATCGTCTCGCGCCTTCGGCGCACAGCGGCCAGCGGCGGGGAGGGGAGGGGGCGCGGAGGCGTCGTCGCCGTCCGGCCCAAGGGGTCGTCCCCGGTTGGCGGGCGTCCCCTAGGGGCTCTCCCCCCACCTGCTCTTAAAAAAGTGCTTGCCCTACATCAAGTACTGCATCAAGCGATGATTTAAGAGGGGGTGGGTGGAGGAGCCGATCCCGGGCGCTGGTCATGGCGTCCGATGTGGGCTACGTCTCATTCGCGCGTTGTTACGCCGGATACGCGGCTGGTGTCTCAAGGCCGAGTCCATAACGCGAGGGAGACATGATGAACGGGAACGTCGAGGTGGTCGTGGTCGGCGGCGGGTACGGGGGCGTGAAGGCGGCCAATCGCCTGGCTCGGCGCGACGGTGTGTCGGTGACCCTGGTCAATCCGCGTCCCGACTTCGTCGAGCGGATCCGTCTGCACCAGCTTGTGTCCGGCTCCGATGACGCGGTCGAGGGCTTCGGCGGGGTTCTGGGCGGGAACGTCCGGCTGGTGGTCGACACCGCGACCCGGATCGACGCTGCCGAGCGCCGGGTGTCGCTGGCGGGCGGTGGCACGGTCTCGTACGACTACCTCGTCTATGCGGTGGGCAGCGGCGCCGCCGATCCCGGTGTGCCCGGAGCGGCGGAGTTCGCTCATTCGGTGTCGGACCTCGAAGGGGCGGAACGACTGCGGTCGGCGCTGGACGCGACGCCCGTGTCGGCTCCGGTGACCGTGGTCGGGGCCGGCCCGACCGGCATGGAGACCGCCGCCGAGCTGGCGGAACTGGGCCGTAAGGTCACCCTGGTCTGCGGCGACGCGCTCGGCCCCTCCCTGCATGCCCGGGTCCGCCGGCCGGTCGCCCGCCGGCTTGCCGGGCTGGGTGTGACCGTCCTCGAAGGTCCCCGTGCGCGGGTGACGGAAGTGACAGGCGACGCCGTGCGGCTCGACGACGGCCGCGAGCTGCCCAGCGCGGTGACGATCTGGACCGCGGGATTTCGTGTCCCGGACCTGGCCACCCGCAGCGGGCTGCGCACCGACACCGAAGGCCGTCTGCTCACCGACGCGACGCTGACCAGTGTGGACGACGTCCGTATCGTCGCCGCCGGGGACGCGGCGGTGATGACGGACCGGCCGTTCCGGATGAGCTGCCAGGCCGCCGTGCAGCTGGGCACGGGGGCCGCCGCCACGATCCTGCGCCGGATCGCGGGGAAAACACCCGCTCCCGTCCGGTTGCTGTTCGCCGGGCAGTGCCTCAGCCTCGGCCGAAAGGCGGGTGTCACCCAGTTCTCCTACCTGGACGACAGGGTGAACGCGCTCCACATCAGCGGGCGGCTCGGTGCCAACGTCAAGGAGATCGCCTGCCGGTCCACCCTCAATCAGTTGGCGTCCGGGGCACGCAAGGCCAGTTCCCGCACATCCCACGGCGACAGCACCGACCGCCTGGAAACGCCGTAGCCCACCCACGAGAGAGTGAAGCGCACGATATGAACGACCACGGCACCGACCCCGCGACCGAGGCCTTCGTCGCCCACCGCGACCTGCTGTTCACCGTCGCCTACGAGATGCTCGGATCGGCGGCGGACGCCGAGGACGTCCTTCAGGAGGCCTGGCTGCGGTGGGTCGAGGTCGACCTGGCACAGGTGCGGGACCAGCGCGCCTACCTGGTGCGGATCACGACCCGGCAGGCACTCAACCGGCTACGCACCCTGAAACGGCGCAAGGAGGCCTACGTCGGCCCCTGGCTGCCCGAGCCCCTGCTCACCGCGCCGGACGTGGCCGAGGACGTCGAACTGTCCGAGAACCTGTCGCTTGCACTGATGTTCATCCTCGAAACCCTCTCACCGACCGAACGCGCCGTCTTCGTGCTGCGCGAGGTCTTCGACATCGGCTACGACGACATCGCGGCCGCGATCGGCAAGAGCCCCGCCGCCGCACGCCAGATCGCCTACCGCGCACGCCGGCACGTCGACGCCCGCCGGCCGCGTACACCGGTTTCCCCGGAAGAGACCCGGGCAACACTGCATTCGTTCCAGCGCGCGCTCGTGACCGGGGACTTGCGGGGGCTGCTCGACGTACTCGCCCCGGAGGTTGTTTTCGTCAGCGACGGCGGCGGCCTCAGGCTGGCGGCCCTGCGGCCGGTCGTCGGCGCCGACAAGGTGCTCCGTTACATGGCCGGTAGCCTCGAAAAGGCCGGGGGCTCCTTCACCAGTGAAACCACGACGGTCAACGGCAACCCCGGACTCATCCTGCGCCTGGACGACGTGATCGACGGCGTGCTGGCCTTCCGCGTGGAGAACGCCCGAGTCACCGGCATCTACTACGTCCGCAACCCCGAAAAGCTCACCCGCGTTGAGTCCGAAACCCCCCTCACCTCCCGCTGAACGTCCCCCCGCGAACTGCCGGGAACCGTTCTGCCAGATTCGGCGTAATGTCCTCTTGACGTGCTACTGGCTGGTGGCGGGCGGACGAGGGGGGATCCGGTGAGGGCTCGGGTGCGGGCGATGATGGGCGTGGCGGTGTCGCTTTCGGTGGCGCTGGTGGCGTGTGGGCCGGAGAAGGAGAAGGAGTGGACGGGGGCGGAGCCTTCGAAGGGGTCCGCGGCCGAGGCCGCGCGGTTCGCGCCGTTCGTGCGGCTGGCCAAGGGGGAGTCGCTGTTGCCGATGGACGCGACGCGGTTCATCGGGCGGTCCGCGCTGCGCTTCGACCACGAGGGCTTCTGCCGTGACGAGGGACCGGTGGCCGATCCGGCCGACCCGCGGCGGTTGGGGAGCAAAGACAATCCCTACCAGCACGCGGACGTGGAGCCGGGGAAGTCCTCGTCCAAGCCGGTGTCCTGCCCCGGGCACGGCGAGAAGTGGCACAAATCGACGGAGGACAAGGGCGGTTTCTACCTCGACCCGCCGAAGGAGGTGCGGAAGGGCGAGGGCACTGACGCGCCGGTCTACTGGGAGTACCACAAGCACAAGACCGACCCGAAGCGCGGGGCGTACGTCTACTGGTTCTTCTACGCCTACAACAACCTGATCCCGGGCAACCGGCACGAGGGCGACTGGGAGCGCGTCGCGGTCCAGGTGCGCGACGGCAAGCCGGAGGCGATGACGTTCGCGAAGCACGGCAAGGACACGTGCAGCGTGAAGTGGTCGGAACTGGAACCGAAGGACGGGCATCCGACGGTGTACTCGGCGCGTGGTTCACACGGCTCCTATCCGACCGATAAGAACCAGTGGGTGAACGGCACGCTCGATCGACCCTCGAAGGGCGGCCGCGAGTGGCGCACCTGGGAACATGCCCGCCCTGTCGACGGCGAGCCCTGGTGGGGGTACGCCGGGTGGTGGGGGTCGCAGCAACATGTGAGCGGGTTCAACGGGCCCAACGGCCCGCACCCGGGGCGTCTGCTGTCGGGCATCTTCACCAACGACAGTTGTGGGTCCGGCGACAAGGCACCGACGGATCCGCCCAAGGACCAGCCCACGGACCAGCCCGAGGACCAGCCCACGAATCAGCCCACAGGCCAGCCCACGGACCAGGCCGTGCCCAGGACGAAGGAAGGGGCGATCCGGCGGTACGAGGAGTATCTGCACGCCGTCGGCCGGGAGGACATCAAGACGGTCTGCGATGTGGCCGGGCCCGCGGCGAAGCAGGCGGAGGACCAGGGGTTCGGTCCGTGCACCTCCACGTTCCTCGTCACGTTCCAGATGATCTCGCCCACGCAGAAGAAGGCCCTCCAGACCGCGACGGTCGACCCGCAAAAGGTCGTCGTACGAAGCCCCGACAAGTTCGACATCCCGGCCGCAGCGGTCAAGGCCTCTGTCACCTTCTCCGAAAACGAGATCGGGACCAGCACCCTGGAGTACCTGAAGGACAACTGGTACATCACTGACTGAGCGCGCGCGGCGTGGTGGGGTGTCAGCGGTGGCCCAGGACGTTGACCACGCGGCCGTTGGGGTCGCGGACGAAGAAGCGGCGGACGCCCCACTCCTCGTCCTGGAGGGGGTGGACGATCTCCGCGCCGGCCTCGCGCATCGCCGCGTACGCCGCGTCCACGTCGTCCACCTCGACGCTGATGTCGGGCGAGACGGGTGCGGTCTTGTCGCTCGTCATAAAGCTGACCTGGGCTGCCGGGGTGGTGGGGGAGGCGAGGGTCATGATCCAGCCGTGGTTCATGACCTCCTCGAAGCCCAGCCGGCCGTAGAAGTCCCGGTTCTGCTCCATGTCCTCGTCCTCGGAGTGGACGATCGGCATGACGCGGCGGATGGTCATCGACAGCTCCCTTTTCTGGCAGGCGACTTCACGCGGTGCTGGCCGCTCGCCTCATTCTCCTCCGCAGTACCAGGGAGCCGACCAGCACCACCAGACCCGTACCCCAGACGGTCATCGCCGCAGTGGCGGATTCGTTGACGTGCTGGCCATTGCCCTCCGCCTGGGGCAGCCCGGCGGTCGCGTAGTGGGGGAGCAGCAGGAGACCCACCCCGACCGCGGCCAGTACCGCCCAGCCGAGGGCGTCGCGGCGGGAGGAGCGGGCGGCGAGCAGGGCGGCGGCTGTCAGGGCGAGGGCGCAGCCGAGGGCGGGGAGGACGGTGTAGGCCAGCCATTCGGAGAGCAGGGGCTGCCAGTACCACTCGGCGTCGGGCCTCGGCTCGTCGAAGTAGTAGAGGGTGCGGGGCTGGGGCGGGCCCGTGAAGTCGCGGATCGTGCCGGGGGTGATGCCGGCCAGCAGGCCGCCCGTGAAGGCGAGGCCCGCCATCCGGGCCCGGCCGGACTTGGCCGATTTCCCGAGGCGCAGGAACCAGACCGCGCACCAGCCCGCCAGGAGCCCCAGTACGACCCCTTTGGCCGCGCCATAGCCGATCGGCGTCCAGACGTTCCACGGGTAGTTGCGCATATGCTCCGCGCGCCAGCTCCCCGCCAGGCCCCAGGCGACCGTGCCCGCCGCCACGGCCCAGGGAACCACTCCGACGGGGCGTTTTCTTTCGTTCATCGTCAAAGCGGACGCGACCGCCGCCCTTATGGTTGCGAGTAGTCGCTGATCATGGTGTTGAAGTAGCCCTGGGGGAGTTCTTCCAGGCAGTCCAGCAGACTGGCCAGGAAGTCGCGCAGCGGCGGCGGGCTGCTGATCTGGGAGTTCAGCTGATCGGGAGCGCGGCGGCCGGCCGGGCCCGGAGGCCGAACAAAGTCCGCAGCCCTGGTGTTCTGCGGATGATCTCGTAGCTCGCGATGCTGAGGCAGAACGACACCACCATGATGATCGCGAAGGCGATGGCCCCGTGCTCCACGGTCCGCAGAACGTAGTACCCGGTGATGATCAGATAGGTCTGATGCAGGATATAGACTGGAAAAGCCGCCGGGTTGAAATAGTTCATGAGGGCTGATGCGCGGTCCAGATACCGCTTCCCGTATCCGAGCATGGCCAGCAGAGTCGCCCAGTACACCGGATGGTGCCAGGCAGCGGACAACGGATCCGTCTGCGTGCCTGTGGTGAATCTCTCGGCAACGATTCCGATGGCGCCGGGGACGGCGATGCAAAGATAGCCGCGCCGGGCCTTTTCCAGGGTGTCGATGATCGTATCGCTTGTGGCGACGAGAAAGCCGAGCAGGACATATCCGGTGTAGGTGAATATATTCTCCCCGCCGATCTCGGGCAGGAAGGACAGCGCCGCAAGCCCGGCCGCTGGGAGCAGTGCGAGGATCGGGTCGTTCAGCCAGGCCGGCGTGTACTGGCGCCGGATCACCTCGAGCATCAGGGGGAGCACGGCGATCGAGATGACGAAGAGAAAGAGGATGAACCACAGATGTGCCGGTGAGATCGAGGTGAGCACCGACCAGTCGGAGAAGTCCGTGAAGTAGGACCACAGGAAGTCCGGGTAACTGCCCCGATAGCCATGGTGGAACTTCATCGCGTAGTACCCCTGCGGCGGCACGATGACAAGGCAGCCGAAGAGGAACGGTATCAGCAGTCGCAGACAACGTTCCTTCATATAGCCCCGGGTCGATCGCTTTCGCAGCGCGTGGTAACTCGACATGCCGGCCAGAAGAAAGAGCAGCGGCATGAACCAGAAGGAGGAGATGTTGATCAAGGCGGAGGATAAGGTGTTCTCCGGGCCCTTGACGTAAAACTCTGGATTGTCGTTGAAGATCCGCGCCGTATGGAAGGGGAACAGGAAAAGGATCCCCAAGTTCCGCAGCCAGTCAACGTATTCCTTGCGGTTCATGGCGATGCCTCCCCGGTCAGCCAGCCGAGCACGGCGCCGAGCGCTCGTTCGGCGGTGGTGGCGTCGATCCCTTCGGGGTCGACGAGATGCTCCATGGACAGGCCGTTGGTCAGGCAGTGCAGGATCACTCCGGCCAGTTCGGGGTCGATGGGCGGTGTGATGCCGACGCGTTCGGCGGCCGCGCGGACGGCGCCGGCCGCCGCCGTCCGCTGGGCGCGGCGCATGGGGGTGAGTACCGCCCCGGTCTCCTTGTCGCGGGTGGCGCGGGCGGCGAATTCGAGGCCGAGCCGACCCCGTTCGGTGTCCTGGATGATCCGCTGCGCGACGAGACGCGCGGCCTGATCGATGAGCGCGGCTATGTCCCCGGCCTCGTCGAGACCGGCCATCACGGCGGTCAGTTCGGCTTCGGCGCGTTCACTGAGCAGTGCGCCGAAGAGTTCCCGCTTACTGCCGAAGTTGGAGTAGACGGCGCCTTTGGTGAAGCCGGCGGTGTGGGCGATGTCCTCCAGCTTGCTGTCGGCGTAGCCGCGCTCGGCGAACACCCGTTCAGCGGCGGTGAGCAGCCGGCGGCGTACCTCCTCGCGGGGGAGGCGGGGGACCGGCCCCGGCGGCCGGTTGTGACTTTCTGTGTCTGGCATGCGCGCACGGTAGCATACCCGTGAGTATTCAGTACCCGCAGGTATCGAAATGGCGCGTCTCTGGTTCGGCGAAAGTGTGTTCCCCCGCTCGCCGTACGCCTTCAGGGAGCGCATCTGGAACCCGGCATACTCCTTGTCGCGTCCCGTTGTATGACGCCTGTTCAAGCCATCTGTCATGGGGGAGAGTTCACCGCGCATGAGCCACAACCAGCCGCCGCCAGGACCGTACGGCCCGCCTCCGGGGCAGCCGCCGGGCCCGCCGCCCGGCCAGCCCCCGCAGGGGGTCCCGAATCCGTACGCGCAGGGGGTCCCGAACCCGGCCCCGAATCCGTATGCCCAGGGCGGTGGCCCGTACGCCGCACCGCAGCCCGGCTACGGCTATCCGCAGCAGCCGCAGCCCGGATACCCGTCGCCCGTCCCGCCCGGCATGCCGCTGCCCCCGCAGAGCGGCGGCGGCAAGGGCAAGGCGACGGGCCTGGTGATCGGCGCCGTGGTCGTGATCGGGGCGATCGTCGGGGGTGTCGTGCTGCTGGGGGGCGGCGACGACGGGAAGCTGACCGACGACGGCAAGGATTACAGGATCACCGCACCCCGGACCGTGCTCGGCGAATACACGAGTGACGGAGACGACAGCAGGGCGCAACCTCTGGACTCCCAGGACGCGCAGGAGTTCGGCCTGACGGCCGGTACGGGGGTGAACGCGGACTGGGCCACCTCCGGTGACGCGAAGAAACTCGAGATGCTGGGCGTCTATGGGGATGTGAAGGACCCGGAGAAGTCGGTCGACACGGTCTTCAGCACTCTGAAGAAGAAGAGCGAGGCGGCGGGCAGTGCGGACAGCGACGCCCTGGTGGTGGGCAGCCCGGAGCCCAAGTCGCCCGAGGGCTTCGAGAACGGCGTCATGAAGTGTCAGCTCATCAAGTCGAATGAGGAGCCGGACCCGGATGAGCCCAACACGCTGGCGCTGTGCGCATGGGCCGACTACGACACGGTGGCCGTGGTGGTGCCGCACGAGGGGACGAAGAACCTGACCCTCGACGAGTCCGCCAAGATCGCCGCTGATCTCCGCAAGGAGGTACGGGTGGAGGTCCCGAAATCTTCGTGAGGTAGGTCATGGGTGAGCCGGGTCACAAAGATGCCGTGGTGGACGCTACCCGTTTTCCCGTTCCTTATGACAGGTTTCTTTCGACATTATGAACTGGGCCGAGAAATCGGCCCGTTCCTCCAGGTCAGAGGTACTGTCGCGGTTCGACCTACGTACCACTGCCGCTCAGTCATGGGGGAAACCGTGCTCACGTATCACCAGGTCATGACAGCTGATCTGTCGTACCTGGAGACCGCCGCGGGGCAATGGAAGGAGGCCGCGAAGCAGTTCTCGGAGGCTCAGAAGGTCTACCGGAAAGATGTCAAATCGGTAGGCACTGACGGAAGCTGGCACGGCCAGGCGAATTTCGTCGCTACGGACACGATGGAAGTCACGGACGGGCAATTCACCGCCGCCCAGAAGGAGGCTAAGGCCATTGCCTCACTGCTGACCGACGCCCACCACCAGTTCGTGGAATTGCGCGGGAAAGTGAAGTCCGCGGTGGCGGACGCGGTGAAGGCCGGAATGAAGGTCTCGGACGCCGGAATCGCGAGTTACGACTACTCGAAGGCGAGCGAGGCGGCGGCCAATTCCGCGCGGCGCGATCCGGACCTGCACCGGACCGAGCAGTCATGGACCGAACACATCGCGGCGGCGGTCAAGGCGGTCGATGACGCCGACCAGGGCGTGAAGCTCGCGCTGAAGGCAGCGGTGCAGGATCCCAACCCCCTCGATGGGGCCGTCAACGGGTTCAATGGCGCCGCGGAAGGCGACATCGAGAAGGTCGAGGCCAAGGAGGCCAAGGAGCTCGCGACCAAGCTCAACTCCGGCGACAAGCTCAGTGGCAAGGAGATGGCCGAATTCCAGCGGCTGTTCCGGGACAACGAGCACGACAAGGCGTTCAGCCAGACCTTCCTGGCGGGTATGGGCCCCAAGGGCGTCATCGAGCTGAACAACAAGTTCCACAGCCTTGGCAAGGGCGATGACAAGAAAGACTTCATCGCCCTCCAGGAAGGCGTGGCGACCTCGATCGCCACGGCCACCAAGTCTCCCTCCGACCCCTTTTACAAGAAGTGGCGCGAGGGTCTGCGCAAGGTCGGCGACGAGAACTTCGCCGAGAAGCTGAACCCGCTCACCGGCTACCAGTCGTTCGCCGATCTGATGACGCACGGCAAGAATTACGGGAAGCAATTCCTGACCGATGTCGCCGACGACATCATCGCCGTTGAGCGGAAGGACGACTTCGGGACCGGCCGGTGGAAGCAGTTGAACGCGGGCCACGGGGACTACACGGGCGACCCGCTCGACACCGTGCTCGGCATCATGGGCAAGCAGCCCGACGTCGCGACGTCCTACCTCGACCCCGGAGCGGACGGCGGGAACGAGCGCCTGAAGTATCTGCTGCAGGGCCGTGACTGGCCCGTGTGGGAGACCGCCACCGGCTACGGCAGCGCCACCAGGGACGACCCGGCGAACCGCCTGGGCCTGGGGGCGGCGCTGGAGGCGGCGGCCACCGGCAATGTGCCGGGTACCGAGCATCCGCTGGGCGGGCACACCGAGGCCGAGGCGCGGGTCATGCACGACACCATCAAGCTGCTCAACAAGGACTGGAAGGGCGACGAGATGCCCGCCAACCTGCGGTCGAGCCTGGGCCATATGCTCATGGACTACACGGCCGACACCCACGAGATCCTGTCCCGCACCAACGAGAACTACAAGGTCAACGCGGACGGCGACGGGGTGTGGAAGGACGACGGCACGGTCCGTATGGCCGTGTCCCCCGAGGAGCTGTCCCGCATCATGCGCGGTGTGTCGGAGGACCCCGCCGCCTACGCCGGGATGTACGCCGCCGAGCGGCAGTACGCGGCGCAGACGCTGGCCGGCACGGACTTCAAGCACCCCAACGACCGCACCGCCGCCATCAACGCGGCCTCCTCCGCCTTCGGCTTCTACGACGGGGTCAGCTCCGATATCGCCTTCGACAAGAGGGACAAGGCGGTGCAGTGGGCCTCGGACGTCCGGACGGCCGCCTTCACCGTCCCCGCAGTCGCGTTCAACTTCGTTCCGTCGTCGCCCGCCGCCGTGCCGGTCCTCGGCAACGTGGTCCAGTCCATCCTCTACGTGGGCATGTACGAATGGGGCAAGGACCAGGTCGCCCAGGCGGGCCAGGTGGCGATGCTGGAGAACATGAAGACGTTCGACGTCGGGCAGCGGCAGGTGGACGCCCTCGTCGTGGGCTGGGGCAAGGAACACGGCGAGGACGCCGACAGCGGCCTGACCAGAACCCTCGTCGGCTCCGGGCAGGAACGCCACGACAGCGCGCGGCGGGAGGCGCTGCAGGCCCTGGGGCGGCCGGGGTTCTGAGTCGGTCGGAAGCCCGTCAAGCGATCGGACAGGGGCACCGTCAGGGCGCCGTCCTGCGCGCCGCCGCGCGGTAGTGGTCGCGTATGTCCTGGCGCAGCAGCGCGCCGAACCCCGCGTGCTCCACACGGGTGGCGAGCTGGTCGCGGCTCACCCCCAGGGCGTCGGCGGTCGCGCCGAAGTGCCAGTCGTGGGCGGCGAGGAGGGTGAGCAGATGGCCGCGCCGGGTCTGGGCCTCGGAGAGGCGGAAGGTCTTGAGATAGGCCAGCCGGCCGTCCTCGTGGGTGATGGTCTCGCCGATGTGCTGCTCGGTGTTGCGATGGAACGGCGGCAGAAAACGGGACAGGGCGAAGGGCCCCATCGTGCGGACGCGCTGGAGGGTGTACGACTCGTTCAGGCCCTGCCCGGGTGGTCTTTGAGGATCAGGCCGCGGCGTCAGATGCGGTGCATCGCAAGGCGGAGGATCGCCCTCGTACTGGGCGTACTCGGGCGACTCCGACAACGCGGCGAGGCGCCGTAGCTGGCGTCGCGGGCCCTCAAAGATCGCCCGGGCAGGGCCTGACAGCCCGCCCGCCATGGTGTGGTCGTGGAACTCGGCCCACTCCCGCTGATGCCGGGCGGCCTCCGCCCGCAGCTCGGCCAGTGAGCCCACCGCGCCGTCGTCGATCCGGGCCCGGAACTCGGGGACCGGGCCGTGCAGCGTGGTGTAGTGGTGGATCAGCTCCCCGAAGAGGTCCAGGACCAGCGAGGGGTGCAGGGCGCGGTAGTCGTCGGGGTGCGGCACGACAAAGGCGGCGGCGAGGGCGTCGGCCGCGTAGACCATGACCCCGCACTGACCGGGGTGGATCTCGAAGACCCGCAGCGCGTCGCGCAACCCCTCCACCTCGGCCCCGACATACGCCTGCTCGACCCGCGGCGACAGACCGCGGCTGACCGCCCGGTGCGACCACTCCTCCCACACCACCGAGGGGCCGCCGAAGTGCAGCGCCAGATAGCCCTCCAGGGCCAGGTGGAGGGGGAGAAAACGCACCCGGTTCTTGTCGACGCGGCGGGCCATCCGGCGGTGGAGGCGCAGCGGTACGCATGCGGGGCGCGGCCCGTCGGCGTCCCGCCGCAGCTGGGTGCCGTAGGAGGACGCGGGGGTGCCGTCGTCGGTCCAGTTCGCCACGTAGCCGTGCGGGATGTACGAGCAGTACGCGGTGCGCCGGTCGACCGCAACGGCCGCGAAGTCGTCGCCGTACAGCCGGTCGTCGAGCCGCAGATCGGTGATCGGCTCGTCCCGCACCAGCGGCACAAGACGGATCGCGCCCCACACCTGGCAGGGCAGCGCGGTCAGGCCCATGAGCGCCACAAGCGTCGTGTCCCTCGTGTCCCCCGTCACCCCTCCACCTCCAGAAACCGCCGTACGCGGGCGTCCACATGCGTCCACAGCTCGGCCGCGCGGGTGCGGCCCTCCGCGAACTGGGCCAGCTCCACCAGGGCCGGAAGGTCCTCCGCGTCCCGCACCCCGACGGTCGGCACCTCCCGCGCCAGCCGCCGTACGTCGAAGTCCTCCGCGTCGTACACCGGGTTGAGGTGGACCACACTGGTGCGGCCCTGGGGGTCCAGGCGGGTGCGCCATATTCGCAGCACCTCGCCGGCCAGGCCGGGCGGCGCGTTGTCCCAGCCGTCGGAGACGATGACGAGCCGGTCCGGGCGGTGCTCCAGCGCGTCCAGCACGCGGGTGCCCAGCGGTGTCGGGCCCAGCGGATACATCAGCAGCGCGTCGGTGCGGCCGGACAGCCACAGCGGGACCAACTGGCCCGCCAGCGCCTCCAGTAGAAAGTGGCAGGCCAGCGCCACCGCCAGCGGGCGGCGCCGCTTCTGCGCCGAGCCGAAGGCCGAGAAGCTGTCGTCCAGTACGGCGGCCACCCGGCCCCAACTGCCCGCGCGCGGGCCCGCGGTGCGCCGCGCGGCCGCTCGCAGCGCGGCGGTCAGCTCCTCGCGGCGGCGGACCCGGTCGTCCAGGGGGAGGGAGAGGACATAGCTCGCCAGCCGGGTCAGAGGCATGGTGGCCAGATCGCCGACCACCGCGTCCGCCCGGTGCTTACGGGCCGACTCCTGGAGCCGCAGCCGCTCCAGCCGGGTCAGCCGCGGGGCGATCCGCTCCAGGAAGGCGCCCCGGTCGATGCCGTGCTTGACCGCGAACCCCTCGGCGACGGTGTACGGCAGCTCGTACAGCGCGCTCTGGGTGTAGTGGGCGCGGCGCCAGGACTCGAACAGGGGGGTGGAGAAGCCGGCCTTGCGGGTGTGCGGCGCGAAGAGGAAGCGGCCCATCTCGGTGTCGAGCGGCAGATGGGCATGGCGGGCGGCGGCCTTGACCCCGGCGCGGTACTTGACCGCGTCGAGCGCCGGATCGGGGCGGGCCGCCAGCCAGTCCCGCATGATGGCCCGGGTACGGCGGTTGTTGACCCCGGCCCGGCGCAGCTCGCGGAAGAGCCGGTACACCCGCTGCGGCGGAAGCAGGGCCAGCCGCCCGGCGATCAGCCGCCCCTCGGTGCGGCGCTGCTCGGGCGACGCCTCGGAGGCGGTCTCCAGCAGCCTGCGCACGATCAGTGCCGCGTTGTGGTGGTTGATGTCCAGCGCGAGCGTCGCCGCGTACAGCTCCCGGTAGTTGCCGAGCACATACGCATGCAGGAAGTCCAGCGACATGCGCTGCCGCCATTCGCCCGAGCGGAACTCCCGCTGTCCGGTCGAGGTGATCGCCGCGTTCACGAACAGCAGCAGGTCCTCGGCCGCCACGAGGTCGGTCCGGTTCTCCATCTCGGGTCTCCTGGCGGCAAGGTGTGCGGGTGTCGGCCGGGGAATGGGGGCACGAGCTGCGAATCATCGCTTAACAGGCGGGTTCCGGAAGTCGCACCGGAGTCCCGCGGCCGACTGTCGCACGCTAACACCCGTGTCGTACGCTCCGCCCCCGGTTTCCGGCTGCCTCAGAGTCCTGAACCCAGCGGTCTCAGGCAGCGACTCCTCGGACAGCGACTCCTCAGACAGTGGGGCGCTGGGCGGAGAGCCGGCAGGGTATCTCGATCGTCGCCATCGTCGGCCCGCCGACCGGGCTGCTGATCGCCATCACCCCGTCAAAGGTGCCCAGCCGCCGCTGCACCCCGCTCAGCCCCGAGCCCGCCGAGGCGGACGCCCCGCCCTGCCCGTCGTCGGTCACCGCGATACGCAGGGCGCCGGCGTCGCTGTCGTGGTGGATGTCGATCCACACCCGGTCGGCGCCGGAGTGCTTGGCCGCGTTTGTCAGCAGCTCGCTGATCGCGAAGTACGCCGCCGTCTCGACCGGTTCGTCGGTCCGCCCCGGGAGGTCCACCTCCACCTCCACGGACAGCGGCATCCGCAGCGCCAGGGCCCGCACGGCATCGCCCAGGCCCCGCTCGGCCAGTACCGGCGGATGGATACCGCGGACCAGGTCGCGCAGCTCGGCCAGCGCCTCGGCGGAGCTGGCGCGGGCCGCCGCGAGCAGCTCCTTGGCCTTGGCCGGGTTCTTCTCCATCAGGGCCTCGACGGTGCCCAGGCTCATGCCCATGGCGACCAGCCGGGCCTGTGCGCCGTCGTGCAGATCGCGCTCGATACGGCGCAGCTCGGCGGCGGAGGTGTCGACCGCGTCGTGCCGGGTCTCGGTGAGGTGATGGACCCGCTCGGCGAGCGTCATCCGCGGTGTGGGCGCGAGAAAGGCCCGGCCGACCAGGAAGTGCGCGCGCAGCAGTATCGGGGAGGTGAAGATGCCCATGACGAGGAGGCCACAGCCCAGCAGAGCCGCGTAGTTCGCGGTGGCCTGAGAGGTGACCGGGACGAACCCGTACCAGTAGGTGCCCGAGGCGCCCACGATCGGGTGCCAGGTGCCCAGCGCCAGCACCCAGCCCTCCAGTGCGTACGGCATCGGGGCGCATGCCAGCAGCGCCACGACGGCCCCGGCGGTCATGTCGACGACCAGCCACAACAGATCCCGCCAGGTCGCCGGGTCCCGCAGCAGCAGGGAGCACTGCTCCACCACGCCCACGAGCCCGCCGCGGCGATCGGGAGGCAGAGCGCGGTACGGCAGGGGGATCTGGAGGCCGGACCAGCGGGCGGCCAGCAGCCGCCGCTGATTGGCATGGGCGCGCAGGAGAGCGAGCAGGGGCGGGGTGGTGAGCACCCCCACACCCAGTGGGATGAAGGCCAGGGACAGCACCACCAGGACGAACAGCGTGATCGACCCGGCCAGCGAGGCGATCGCGAGCACCAGCCCACGGGCGGCGGCCACCAGCGCCTTGCGTACCCTCATCGGACATCTCCCTGACACCGCTCCCGCGGGACCCGCGCCGGGGCCCGCGCCCGGCGCGGGACGCTCCCCATCGCCGGACGGTTCAAGTCTGGCGGACCCGGCCGCCCCGGTCACTCTGCCCTGCCCCCGTCCCGAGGTATACCTAGCCCCACCCCCGGGACTCTCCTTTTGCTTCAGCGGATTGGGGACTTGTGCGGCTGGGGCGCGAGCCCGCCGTTTTCTAGCGTCGATGACGTGACCTCAACAGTCCTTTCAGTCCGTTCAGTCCTGCCGGTTCCGGTCAGGACTCACACCTCCCGGAGGGAGACGCGATGAGCACAACGAGGCGGGGCCTGGCCGTACGGCTCGGCGGGTGGAGCACCCGACACCGCAAGACCGCGATCATCGGCTGGCTGCTGTTCGTCGTGGTCGTCGCGGTCATCGGCGGCATGTCCGGCATCAATGAGATGACCAACTCCGAAGGCGGCACCGGCGACTCGGCGCGCGCCGAGAAGATCCTGGAGGACGCCGGGCTCAAGGACCCCGCCGGCGAGATGGTGATGCTGCGCAGCGCCGAGCCGGACGGCTGGCGGGATGCGGCGGGCGACCTCACGGCGCGGCTGAAGAAGACCGGCGAGGCCATGCGGGTCCAGCCGCCGGTGCGCTCCGAGAACGGCCGGGAGGGGCTGATCAGCTTTGAGATGAAGGGCGACGCGGACACCGCGGGGGAGCGGATCGAGCCGGTGCTCGACGCGGTGAAGCAGACCGAGGCGGCCCATGAGGGCGTCCAGGCGTACGAGGTCGGCGACGCCAGCTTCGCGCACAGCCTGGACGCCATCCTCTCCGGCGACCTGAAGACAGCCGAACTCACGGCCGTGCCCCTGGCGCTGGGCATCCTGCTGGTGGTCTTCGGCGCCCTGGTCGCCGCGCTGCTGCCGGTGTTCCTCGGGGTGACCGCGTGCATCGGCACCTTCGGCCTGCTCGCGCTGGCCAGCCACAAGCTGCCGATGTTCTCCAGCACCCAGTCCGTGATGTTCCTGGTGGGGCTGGCCGTCGGCGTCGACTACTGCCTGTTCTACCTGCGCCGCGAGCGCGACGAGCGGGCCGCGGGCCGGGACGCCGAGACCGCGCTGCGCATCGCCGCGGCGACCAGCGGACGGGCCGTACTGGTCTCCGGTATCACGGTCATGCTGGCCATGTCGGGCATGTTCCTGTCGGGTCTGCTGCTCTTCAAGGGCTTCGCGGTCGCCACCATCCTGGTCGTCTTCACCGCGATGCTCGGCTCGGTGACGGTGCTGCCCGCGATGCTGTCCTGGCTCGGCGACCGGATCGACGCCGGGCGGGTGCCGCTCCTCAACCGCCGCCGCAAGAAGGGCGTGCACTCCAGCGGCGGTATCTCCGGCCGGCTGATGAAGCCGGTGCTGGCCAAGCCCGGCCTGTTCGCGGTCATCGCCGGCGCGCTGCTGCTGGTCCTGTGCGCCCCCGCGCTGGGGATGAAGACCGAACAGCTCGGCATGGAGAAGCAGTTCGGCAAGGACTCGAAGCTGACGGTGGCCTTCAAGGAGATCACCGAGTCCTTCCCCGGCGGCCCCTCCCCGGCCGAGGTGATCGTACGGGCCGGCGATGTCTCCGCGCCCCGCTTCCAGGGCGCGGTGGCCGGCCTCAAGAAGAAGCTCGCCGCCTCGGGCGAGTTCGGCAAGACCGTCAAGGTCGAGCTGCACAAGAGCGAGGGTGTGGCGCGCATCGAGGTGCCGCTGGCAGGAAACGGCTCCGACGACGCCTCCAAGCACGCCCTGAGCACCCTGAAGGACGACATCGTCCCGCAGGTCCTCGGCCCGGTCTCGGACAAGGTGTACGTGGGTGGCGAGACGGCCGCGAACGTCGACTTCAACGACCAGCTCGCCGACGGCTTCCTTCCGGTGCTCCTGTTCATCGCGGCCGTGACCTTCCTGTTGATGCTGGTCTGCTTCCGGTCGCTGCCGATCGCCATCACGGCGATTCTGCTCAACCTGCTGTCGGTCGGGGCCGCGTACGGCACCATGACCGCCGTCTTCCAGCACGGCTGGGGCGCGGAGACGCTGGGCATGGAGCCGGCCGGGGCGATCGAGGGCTGGATGCCGCTGTTCGTCCTGGTGATCCTCTTCGGTCTTTCGATGGACTACCACGTCTTCGTGGTCTCCCGGATCCGTGAGGCGCACGAGCGGGGCCTCGCCACCCGGGAGGCGATCCGCGACGGCATCCGGTCCACGGCGGGCTCGATCACCGGTGCGGCCGCCATCATGGTCGCGGTGTTCGCGGTCTTCGCCCTGCTGCAGATGCAGGACATGCAGCAGATGGGCGTCGGCCTCGCGGTCGCGGTGCTGGTGGACGCCACGCTGGTCCGGATGGTGCTGCTGCCCTCGGTGATGGCGCTGCTCGGGGAGCGCAACTGGTACCTGCCGCGGGCGCTGTCCTGGCTGCCGCGCCTCGACCACGGCGGGCACGGCGAGGAGCCGCTGCCGCCCGGGGCGCAGAGCCACCAGCCGCCGGTGACCATGGGCCGCTGACCTCACCGCAAACACCAGCCCGCCGCGCCGGATCAGGCCGTAAGTCGCCTGATCCGGCGCGGCGGGCTTCGCGCTGTGGCGTCGGGGGCCTCAGACGGTCGGGCCTCAGACGGTCGGTGCGTACTTGTAGCCGACCCGGCGGACCGTCACGATCGTGCCCCGGTGCTCGGGGCCCATCTTCCGCCGCAGCCGGGCGACATGGACGTCCACGGTCCGCCCGTCGCCGACATGGCCGTACCCCCACACCGTGGTCACCAACTGGTCGCGGGTGTGCACCCGGTGCGGATGCGCCACGAGATGGGCCAGCAGCTCGAACTCCAGATACGTCAGATCGAGCGGCCGCCCGGCGACATGAGCGGTGCGCTGGTCGGGGTCGATCCGTACGAGCTCGTCGCCGGTGACCGCGCCACGGTCCCCGGTCTGCCCGCCCGGCCCGGTCTGGCCGCCCTGCCCGGGTTGGCCCGCCGCCGTGGTGTCGGCGGCCGGGACGAGCACGAGATAGCCGACCATCGGCGGCTGCCCGGGGAGCGAGGGCAGCGTATGGGCGGGAGCGGGCAGCCAGGTGGCGCCGGGATGCAGCAGTTCGGCGACCGGCGGCACCTCGTCGGGCGCGACGGCGCGCAGCCGCTGTCGGTGCGGATGGGAAGGGGGGTGCGGATGACGGCCGGGAGTGGCGGCCGGGGAGGCGGAGGTGGAAGAAGCGGACAGACTACGGACGTTCGTCATGGGATTCGGCTCTTTCGCGCTCAAGGGGCGTCGGTGGACGTCGTGCGCGCGGGCCGGGCCGCCGGGGATCACCCGGGAGCAGGGCGGCTGAGTGGTCGAAGGACGACGTCAGCGGCCGAGCGAGCGGGCCCGCGCATGCGATGCGCGGCAACACTCGCGGTCGAAGTGGTGCGCCTGCCGGGACGGCCAGAACGGCTCGAGGTCGAGCGGACCCGTCGCGGCGTTATGGAGGCTGACCATAGGCATATTGAAGCAGACGACCGGCCCCCGGCGCTCGTCCCGGTGGCGTAGTGCGACGATGCCCACGTAACGGGTCCGCGCGAGCGCGAGCCCGCCACGACCCCGTAAGGAGCTCGTTCCCCATGCCGCACATCGTCGTCGAGTACTCCGACACCCTGGCCGATGCCCTCGACCGGCGCGCCTTCGGCCTCGCCCTGCACCCCGTCGTCGCCAAGACCATCGATACGCAGGTCGCGGGCTGCAAGACCCGGTTCCGCCGGGTGGAGGACGCCGTGCTGGCCGACGGCGCCCCGCACCACGCCATGATCCACATAGAGGTGGCGATCCTGTCCGGCCGGGATGCCGAGACCAAGCGGGAGCTGTCCGCCGCCGTGCTGGAGGTCGCGCGCGCCCATCTGGCGCCGGTTCCGGGGCTGACCGTGCAGACCACCGTGAATGTGACCGACCTCGACCGGGCCTGGTACGCCAAGGACGAGCAGGTCTTCCCGGCCTGAACCGGCTGCTTCGCGGGCATAACCACTCCCTCGCAGCTCAAACAGACATCTACCTATAAATCAAGGTGAGGCGCACAATGGTGGTGCGGCATAGCGCCGCACTGCGCGGTCAGACTTGCATGGATCGAAGGAGGCGAGTCGTATGGCCGACGTCTCACGCCACAGGAGCGATATCACGCGCCACCCCGATGTCACCGAGATGCGCGAGCGCTACGCACGCATGCTCGGTGCGAGGGATGTTGTCTTCGTCGATGGGCCGGTTCTCCTGGCCGGTCTCTACTTCGCCATCTCTCCCTGGGTGGTCCACTTCTCGGGCACCCGCCCCGACCTCACGGTCAACAACCTCATCCTGGGCATCAGCGTGGCCCTGCTGGGCGTCGGCCTGACCACGGCGCCGCGCCGGATGTACAGCCTGTGCTGGGCGATGTCCGCGATCGGTGTATGGATGATCATCTCTCCCTGGGTGGTCACACGGTTCCCCGACGCCGGAATGATCTGGAACAACGTCGTTGTCGGCGCCATCACGTGCGTCCTCGGACTGGTCGCGGCGGGGGTGTTGATGCGCACCGGCCGCGAGGCGCGCGAAGTGTGAACCGACAGGTGCATCGACAGGTGCATTGACAGGTGAAACGGCAGGTGAATCGACGAGGGCCGGCGGCCGCATGACCCCCTGGGTCATGC
>NZ_JBSFMM010000180.1:0-23206 GCF_053599555.1 Streptomyces sp. NPDC000941 | reverse complement strand
GAGCCACCCCGTACGGCGCGCCGTGCCCGGCTCTCCGCCCCGTTCCGTGCGCAACCGCCGCGCCACCTCGCGCGGTTCGGGGCGCTGTGCGGGCTCCTTGGCCAAGCAGTCGGTCACCACCCCCAGCAGGGCCCGCGGTACGCCCTCCAGGTCCGGCTCCTCATGAACGGTGCGGAACTGGACGGCCGCCGGGTGACCGTCGCCGAACGGCAGCCGCCCGATGGCGGCGAACGCGAGCACGGCGCCGAGCGCGAAGACATCGCCGGGTGGCCCGGTACGCCGGCCGAGCGCCTGCTCGGGGGCGGAGAAGCCGGGCGTGGCGGGGGCCGAACCGGCGCCGGTGAGGGTCATTCCGTGCTCGGGCCGGGCGATGCCGAAGTCGATGATGTACGGGCCGCCACGGGTGAGCACCACGTTCGACGGCTTCAGGTCCCGGTGCACCAGCCCGGCCGCGTGGATCTCCGCCAGTGTTCCGGCCAGCGCCGCGCCCAGCGCCCGTACGTCCGCCTCCGCGAACGGCCCGAACCGGTCCACGGCACGGGTCAGTGTCAGCCCCGGCAGGAATTCCGAGGCGAGCCAGGGCCGTTCGCCCCACATCCCGTGCCCGAGGACCGCCGCCACCCCGGACCCGCGCACCGACCGCGCCACCTCGGCCTCCCGCCGGAAGCGGTCCAGCATCCCGGGAGCCACGTCGTCCGTGGCCCGCAGCGCCTTCACGGCGGCGGTCCGGCCCGCCGCGTCCACCCCCAGGTAGACCTTTCCCATACCGCCCGCGCCGACCACGCCGAGCAGCCGGTAGGGCCCGAGCCGCATCGGGTCGTCGTCGGCGAGCGGGGCGACTGTCGGGTTCTCGGTCATGGCCACGAAGCGCGATCGTAGACGCCCCGGACCGGCGTCTACGCTGTGCCCGTGATCTTTCCGCACGCCCCGCTGTCCGAACTCGTCCGCCGCGTACCGCCACCGGCCGAGGCCGTGGACGGCCACGGCGACTGGGAGGCGGCCGAGGCCGCGCTGGGCGTGCGGCTGCCCACAGACTTCAAGGCGCTCGTCGAGACGTACGGGCGGGGCGAGTTCTGCGATCACATCTGCCTGCGCACACCGTTCGGCGAGGACAATCCGGTCCGGCTCGCGGCGGATCTGCTCGAGGACTACGACGGCATGCGGGAGATGTTCCCCGAGAACTTCCCCTATCCGCTCTTCCCCGAGCCGGGCGGGCTGATCGCGTGGGCGGTGACCGGCAGCGGACACCATCTGTGCTGGCGCACCGCGGGGCCGCCGGACGAGTGGCCGATTGTGGTGTGGTCGCGTGACGACGACTACGAGGAGTACGGGCCCGGCGCCGCCGACTTCCTGGCGGGGTGGATCACCGGGCGGATCGTCTCGGAGGCCATGCCGGCCGGCCACCGTGACCTGACTCCGTGGTTCGACTCCGCGCGCGAGCTGGCCCATGTGTACGTCAGGCTGGCAGCGGGCGAACGGCCCTACCCGGAGCGGCTGCGTCTGCTGCGCGAGGCGCTGGCGCCGACCGCCGGCCGGGGCGGCTTCGTGTCCGAGTACGACGGTCTGCGGCAGGATCATTTCGCCACCGTCGAGGGTGGCTGGGAAGTGACGTACGAGACGGCGTACGGCCATCAGATCCGGGTGGCGTTCCCTCCCGAGGACAGCGAACGGGCGCGGCTGGCCGTGCTGGGCGCGGCGAGGTTGATGGGGTGCGAGGTGCTGGGGTTGTCGACCGTGCACGGCACGGTCGTCTGGCGGCCCTTGCCGTGAGCCCCTGTCTGGCCCGTCCGGTGACAGTGGCGCCACTCAGCCGCCCCCGATCCCGTGGTCGGCGAGCGGGCCCACCGCCCAGCCCTCGTCCCGGCATACGCGGACGAGGGCGGGCAGCGCGCCGAGTGCCGCCCGCCAGCAGCCGGGCTCGGCCGCCCGGTCGGAGTCGTGAAGCAGCACCGTGCCGCCACCACGCAGATCGCGGCACACGGTGGCGAGCACCGAGGACGGCGTCGCCCGTGCGGTCCAGTCGCGGCCCCACGCCGTCCACAGCACGGGCCTGAGCCCGGCCCGCGCGGCGGCCAGCACCCGGCCACCGGTCAGCACCCCGTACGGCGGCCGGTACCACCGCGGCACCGCGCCCGTGGCCCGCCGCACGACGCGGACGGCGCCCTCGACCTCGCGCAGGTCCCGGGCGACCGTGGGCAGCCATGGGCGGCTGTGCGCCCAGCCGTGGACGGCGAGCTCATGGCCACGGCGGGAGATTTCGTACGCGGTCCGCGGATGGCGCAGAACGCTGTCGCCGAGGACGAAGAACGTGGCCCGTACGGCGAGCTCGTCGAGGGCGTCGAGGAACTGCGGGGTGGACCCGGGGTCGGGCCCGTCGTCGAAGGTGAGTGCGATGTGGTCCGGCCGCCCGCGACCGGCCAGGGCGGGGAAGAGGGCACGCCGCACCCCCGGCAGCCACGTGCCGGCGGGTCCGATGTGTGCGGCCACCGCCAAGGCCGCGGTAGCCGTGGCCGCAGCCGGGGGCAGGGTCACGACGCGCCGCCGCTTTCGGTCCGGCGCACCGTGCGGGCAGGGCGCTCGGGGGTCGATCGGGTGGCCGTGTCCCAGCCGTCGGCGACGGCGGGTGAGTGGGACAGGCCGACGATGCCGGCCGCCATCAGGGCGACGCCGATCGCCTCGGGCACGATGCGCGGCCCCAGGGCGATGCGCTCGCCGAACAGCACCCAGCCCAGCACGATGCTCATCAGCGCGTCGCCGAGGGTGAGCGCGGGTTGCGACGCCGCGAGGGTGCCGGCCCGCAGGGTGCTCTGCAGCAGCAGGAAGCTCAGCAGCCCGACGCCGCACACCGCGTAGAGCGGCCAGCTGGTGAACACGGCGGCCACACCGCCGGAGAACCGGCCCGTGAACTCCTTGATCAGCGCCGCGGTGCAGGCGAAACACGCCGCGGTGGCGCAGCCCAGGACGGCGGCGCGGGCGGGGCCGCGCAGTGCGCGGGCCACCGCGGTCAGGACACCCACGGCGAGCGCCGCCAGCAGCCCCACCGGGAGCCAGCGGCCGTTCTTCGCGGTGCCCTGGCCGTGCGAGGGGTCGGCGGCCACGAGGAAGATCGCCAGCCCGGCGGCGAGCGTCACAAACGCCAGCCATGTCCGGCCGTCCGGGCGGTGGCGGAAGACCAGGCTGCCGACCACCAGGGTGAACAGCAGTTCGGTCACCAGCAGTGGCTGCACGACGGAGAGCCGCCCGACCGCGAGCGCGCCCACCTGGGCCACCGCCGACACCACCATCGCCGCCGCGCCGGCCAGCCAGAACGGGCGTCGCAGCAGCCGGGCCAGCCGGAGCAGGGCCTGCCCGGCCCGCCGACCCGCCCGCTGTTCCGGTTCCGGCTCCTGCTCTTGTTCCTGCTCCTGTTCCTGCTCCATCGCGGCGCGTCGCTGCAGCACCGACGCCGCGCCGTTGGCCAGGGCGGACAACAACGCCAGCAGGACCGTCAGCGCGTCGTGCACCGCGTCACCCGAAACGGGACGCCAGTCGGCGGTACAGCGCCGGGGCCGCGCTGCGGACCAGCGCGGGCAGGCGCAGCCAGGCGGGTACGTAGACCTCGTCGCGGCCTCGTGCGACGGCGTCCCAGACCGCGTCGGCGACCGCGGCCGGGGGCAGCGGGCGGGGCCGGCGGCGGGTGTACGGGGTGCCGCGGCGGGCGAAGAACGGGGTGTCCACCACGCCCGGAACGACATGGCTGACCCGTACGCCGGACCCGTGCAGCTCGTACCGGAGGGCGTCGGCGAAGGTGCCGAGCGCCGCCTTGGCGGCGGAGTAGACCGCCTCGCCCTTGACGCCCACGCTGCCCGCGACCGATCCGATGAGCACGATATGGCCGCGCCGTTCGGCCAGCATGTGCGGCAGCACCAGGCGTGCGAGGCGTACGGCGGCGAGCAGGTCGACGGAGATCACCTGGTCGATGGCAGCGGGCGGCATCGAGCCGAACGGCCCGGCCCAGCCGACCCCCGCCCCGGCAACGAGCAGGTCGATCCGCCCGGCCACGTGGAAGGCCTCCCGGACCAGGTGGCCGCTTCCCTCCTCGGTGGCCAGGTCGGCGGGGAGGGCGGTGGCCGAGGTCCGGGCCGCCACGCGGTCCAGCCGCTCCTGGTGGCGGCCGCTGATCAGCAGCCGCCAGCCGCCCTCGGCGGCCAACCGGTCCGCGACGGCGGCGCCGATGCCCGAGGACGCGCCGGTCACCAGCGCGACGCCGCGCCACGCGGCAGCGGGGCTCTCCGCGTCCCAGGCCGGTCCACGGTGGGTTCCTGTGTCCGGGAGGGGGCGGGTCATGGCGACTCCCTGTGACGGCCGGCCGGGGCGCGCGGCCGCCGTATGGTTTGGCGACACGCGGAACGGTTACCTCCAGTTAGCCACGTCCAGCTCCACCACGCACCACGCACCACGCACCACGCACGCAGACACGCGATGCCACACCACCCGCACCTGCCACACGTCAGCCGTGCACACCAGCGGAGGTGATGATGTTTCCGTCGTATCCGCCACCCGATGCCCAGCGCGCCGGGCGCCCGCCCCGGGAGCGCCGGTGAGCCGGCGTTTCCTCGTGGTGAGCGCCAGCATGGGCTCCGGTCACGACGCGGTGGCCGGAGAGCTGGCGCGGCGCCTCACCGCCCGGGGACACCGGGTGGACCGGACCGATGTCCTCGCGCTGCTGCCCGCCGCGATCGGCCCGGGGCTGCGCTCCGGATACCGCGCGGCGATCCGCCACCTCCCCGTCCTCTACGCGGGAATCTACGCCGCGTTCTTCCGCCCGGGCCCCGGCCCGCGGCCGGGCAGCGCCCCGCTGGCGGCACTGGCCGAACGCCGACTGCTGGACCTGGTCGAGCGGTGGCGGCCGGATGTGGTCGTCCCCGTCTTCCATCTCGCCGCCCAGCTCACCGGCCGGCTCCGCGCGGGCGGGGCGCTGCCGGTGCCCAGCGCCGTCGTCGTCACCGACTTCGCGGTGCACCGGCAGTGGCTGCACCCGGGCAACGATCTGCATCTGTGCGTCACCGCTGAGGCGGCCGACACCGTGCGGCGGGCCGTGGGCCGGCCCGCGGTGGCCACTGGTCCGGTGGTGGCCGGGCGCTTCTTCGCCCCCGCCCCGGGGGCGGCCGACTGGCGGTGCCGCTTCGCGGCCCGCGCGTCCGGGAAGCTTCCGGTGGTGCTGACGGCGGGTGCGTGGGGGACCGGCAGCCGCCTGGCCGCCACGTCGCGGCTGCTGGCCTCGGCGGGGTATCTGCCGTTGGTGCTGTGCGGCCGCAACGAACGGCTGCGCCGCGAGCTGTCGCGATCGCCGGAGGTGTGGGCCATCGGCTGGGAGCCGGACCTGCCCGGTCTGTTGGCCGCGTCGCGGGCCGTGGTGGACAACGCCGCCGGGCAGACCGCCCTGGAGGCACTGGCCGCCGGGGTGCCCGTGGTCGGCTATCGCCCCATCCCGGGCCATGGTCTTGAGGGTGTCCGCCACATGGCGGCGCTGGGCGTGAGCGACCACGCGCGGGACGCGGGGGAACTCGTACGGCTGCTCGACACGCTCACCGCGCCCGGCGCGGCGCGCGACCGCCGTATCGCCGCGGGGCGCCGCCTGTTCACCGGCGACGCGGCGGCCTGTCTGGCCGAGGTCGGCCGGGTGGCCGGAGCGGCCCACGGTGCGGCGGGCGATTAGGCCGGCTTCCTCAGGCGCGTGCCGAGGAGCGGGCCGGTGTTCTCAGAGGTGCACCAGGGAGGGGCCCGTGTTCTCAGAGGTGCGTCGAGCGGGCCCGTTTCTCGCAGGTGCGTCAAAGACGGGCCGGTGTTCTCAGAGGTGCTTCGAGGAGGCGCCTGTCGGGCGGTGGATGGGCGAGATGTGCCCGCCCGTCAGGCGCCGACCTCCTGGGCCTCGGTCAGGCCTCGTACAGGCCGCGCCCGGCGCTCTTGGCCCGGTCCGCCTTGCGGAGTCGCTCCAAAGTGTTACGCACGGAGTTGACGTTCGTCCGCGTCTCGTCGCGTCCCAGGGCCTCGTTGACCTCCGCGGCCCGCAGCGGGCGGTCCGCCTTGCGCAGTGCGGCCAGCACGTTGTCCGAGAGCCCGCCGGAGCGCTCAGCCGCCGGCTCGGTCTTCGGCGCCGCAGCCTTGGGCGCCGCGGTCTTGGGCGCCGCGGCGGCCTTCTTGGCCGTCTTCTTGGTGGCCGTGGCCTTCTTCGCCGCGGTCTTCGAAGTCCGTGCGGTGGCGGGGGCCTTGGCCTTGCCCTTGCTGCGCTGACGGCCAATGGCGGCCTTCCGCGTGGCAGTGGCGGTGGCCCCGGCGGCGGGGGCCGGCTCAGCGGCCGGTTCCGGTGCCGCCTCGGAGGCGGGCTCGGCCGCCGTGGCCTCGGTTTCTTCGGCCACCGGCTCCGCAGCCGGCGGCGCGGTTTCGGCCACCGGGTCCTCCGGCGCCTGCTGCGGTACCGGCAGGCTGGAGAGCGCTTGAAGGCTGTTCAGCGCGCCGCTGACCGCCTCCAGTCGCTTGGTGACGGATTCCAAATCCTTCTTGAGAGCCTCCTGCTGTTCCTCAAGTCGCGGGCGCTCTGCCTCCAGCGCCTCGATCGTCGATCCCACACTGTTGTCCGCACTCAATGCGTTCACCATCACTTCGTACCCTTTCTACGCCCATCGCAGCTGCGATTATGCCTGGTGTTCAGATGTGTACGGTGCCCTCCACACCGCCACACAACACCATCGAATCCACTTGCGCACCACTTCGAACACATGCGTATCCACGCGTGTGAATGTCCGACTGAGTGTCAGAATCCCCTCAAGGCCGAGCGTAGAGGTGCAACCGGGCCCAATGGAACACCGGTTGGCGATACGAATGTGGCTGCCACGCGGATGTGGCCGCCACATGAATATGGCCGCCGTGGGACGGCGGCCATATCCACGTGGCGGCCCACGTGGCGGGATACTGCTCGGATCACTGCTCGTAGGCGTCCACCAAGCCCTGGATGTCGATCTTCTTCATGCCGAGCATGGCCTTGGTGACACGCGCCGACTTGGCCGGGTCGGGGTCGCTCATCAGCTCGGTCAGCTTGCTCGGCACGATCTGCCACGACAGCCCGTACTTGTCCTTCAGCCAGCCACACGGCCCCTCTTCCCCACCGTCGCCGAGCCGCGCCCACAGCTCGTCCACCTCGCCCTGCGTCGCACAGTCGACGGAGAGCGAGATGGCCTCGGTGAAGGTGAAGTGGGGGCCGCCGTTGAGTGCGATGAACCTCTGCCCGGCGAGCTCGAAGGTGACGGTCATGACCGAGCCCGGCTCCCCCGGCCCCGCCTCCCCGTAGCGCTGGATGTCCACCACCCGGGAGTCGTCGAAGACGGACGTGTAGTGGCGGGCCGCCTCCTCGGCCTGGTCGTCGAACCACAGGAACGTCGTGATCTTTTGCATGGTGGGCTCTCCTTGCCGACTGGGGTCCGGTACCTGTGTGTGTTAAGACCGGCCGGGCCGCGAGAACTCATCGGTCAGGAGGCAACAGGAAGAAAAATGGCGGACCTCATCGGTAGGTACGCAGGCCACGCCGGTGGGCGAGCTCGCCCAGGACGATGTCCAGGGCCCAGAAGGCGGCGAGCGGGATGCCGAGCAGCGGGACGAAGTAGCCGAGCACGGCGACGGCCGCGGCCAGCGGCACCAGGACGTACGGCGGCACCTGTTGCCAGCCGCCACGCGGTACGGGGCGGCCGAACGCGGAGGCGCTGCCGCGCTGCCACCACATGCGGTAGCCCCACAGGATCAGGAAGATCAGCGCGAGCGCGAGTGCACCCAGCGCGATCTGGTTGACCAGGCCGAAGAGGTTTCCGGTGTGCGCGTCGACACCCCATCGGGTGAGTTTGGCCAGCACCGGGTAGTCCTCGAACCGCAGTACGTCGGTGACCTCGCCGGTGGCCGGGTCGACGGCGACGGAGTCCTGTTTCTCCGGCCAGCTGCGCTGGATCTGCCGCACCACATAGGCGGTGTCCGCGTCGGCGGGCGGCACGATCTCCACCGGGTTGCTCAGCCCCTCGGCCCGGGCGGCCTTCAGTACGGTGTCGATGCCCACATCGCGGGTGGACGACGGGTCTTCACCGCCCATGTCCATGCCGGGCATGGAGCCGTGGCCGGCGTGCTCTCCACCGGCCTGCCCGCCACCGGCCCGCTCCCGCCCGTCCAGCGTGGCCGAGACCGACGGGGTGGTCTGGCCGATCGCGGAGCGCAGGTCCTCGATACTCGCACCGGCGTAGGTGGACCAGGTCAGGCCCGTCGCCGACAGGAAGAACAGGCCCACCGCGGCCCACACACCAACCGCCCCATGGAAGGACATGGTCCGCCGGCGGCCGGTGGCGGCGCGGTCGGGCAGGGCGATGGCGCGTAGCCTGCGCTTGGTACGCCGGCGGGCGAGCCACAGCACCAACCCGCCACCGGTGATCACCCACAGCCAGCTGGCGGCGAACTCGCTGTAGAGACGGCCGGTCTCGCCGAGGTGCAGATCCCGGTGGAGCTCGTCGATCCAGGTGCGCAGGGGCAGTGCGCCGGTGGAGCCGTACTGCTCCAGTGCGCCGCGTACCTTCCCGGTGTACGGGTCGACGAAGACGGCGAGCGTGTGATCCGGGTCGACACCCTTGACGCCGGAGAGCAGCACCCGGGTCGTGGCGCCCGCCTCCGGGGAGGGCCGCACCGCGCTGATGCTCCCCTCGGGGTGGGCGGCGCGGGCCGCGTCGACCTGCCGGGAGACGGGGAGTTCGCGCTCGCCGACGGGGACGCGCAGCTCATGGTCGTAGACGATCTTCTCGGCCTCGAAGGACGCCGCGTACAGCAGCCCGGTCACCGCCGCGACCAGCAGGAACGGGGCGACGACTACGCCCGCGTAGAAGTGCAGCCGCAGCACCAGCGGACGCAAGGACGTCCACCACTTGCGCCCCGACCGCCCTGGGGGACGGGTGTCGGCCGCGGGGGGCGGCCCCGCGGCCCCCGCGGCCCCCGCAGCCGTGGTCGGCGAGCCGTCGTCCGTGGTGACGGCGGTCGTTCGGTCGGGCATGGACGGCTCCCGTTCGCTGGACTACGCGGTACGGCGGTGGCCGCACCGCATCAGTCGTCGGATCCGGATGCCGTCAAGTTCCGGGCCGGGTGTGTGATACGTGTCATACGCCGTCAGGAACCGGCGCCGCGCAGCGCGTCGGCGAGCGGGCCCGCTCCGGTCAGTTCGATGGCTCCGGCGGCGATGCCGTCGGCGACCGTGAGTGTGCCCTGGGCGAGGGCGACGCAGGTGTCGGCGTCCACGACGAGCCGGGTGTCCGCGCGCTCGGCCGGCCCGTCCCCGTACGACGGCTCGGCCGCGCCGAACACCAGATGGAAGCCGCCCTCCTCCAGCACCACATCGACGACCCCTTCATGTCCCGCCGCGAGGTGCCCGAGCCGGTGGAGCAGCGGCAGGGCGAACCAGTGGGCCCGGATGGCGTCGGTGGGCTGCCGCTCGGCCAGCGCGGGCGCGCCCCAGGCGGCGAGGGCGGTCAGGACGGGCAGCAGCGCGCGGCCGTGCGGGGTGAGTTCGTAGACGGAGACCGACGCCGGCGGCGGCAGCTTCCGGCGGGCGAGTACGCCGTCACGCTCCATGTCCTTCAGCCGGGTGGCGAGCATGTCCGTGCTGACCCCGGGCAGGTCGGTGTGGAGGTCGGTGTATCTGCGGGGGCCGGCCAGCAACTCCCGCGCGATCAGCAGCGTCCACCGGTCACCGACGGCATCGAGGGCCCGCGCGATCGCGCAGTACTGGTCATAGCTTCGGCGTGGCATGCGCCCCAGTCTAGCGATTTAGTTGGACTTTCCAAGTGGCGCCTTGGTAGAACAAAGTAAGCCGTCGTCGACTGATGAGGCGGATGAGAACCGGGAGGGCACCACATGGAGTTCCGGCAGTCGAACAAGCTCAGCGAGGTCTGCTACGAGATCCGCGGGCCGGTGATCGAGCACGCCAACGCGCTGGAGGAGGCCGGACACAGCGTGCTGCGCCTCAACACGGGCAATCCGGCGGCGTTCGGGTTCGAGGCCCCGGAGGAAATCCTTCAGGACATGATCCGGATGCTGCCGCAGGCCCACGGCTACAGCGATTCGCGCGGCATCCTCCCCGCCCGCCGGGCCGTGGTCCAGCACTACCAGCAGCGTGGCCTGGACGACCTCGGCGTGGACGACGTCTTCCTGGGCAACGGCGTCTCCGAGCTGGTGTCGATGGCCGTCCAGGCCCTGGTCGAGGACGGGGACGAAATCCTCATCCCGGCGCCCGACTTCCCGCTGTGGACGGCGGTCACCGCCCTGGCGGGCGGCAAACCCGTGCACTATGTGTGCGACGAGTCCGCCGACTGGTACCCGGACCTCGACGACATGGCGTCGAAGATCACCGACCGTACGAAGGCCGTGGTGATCATCAGCCCGAACAACCCCACCGGGGCCGTCTATCCGCGCGAGATCATGGAGGGCATCCTCGACCTGGCGCGCCGCCACCATCTGATGGTCTTCTCCGACGAGATCTACGACAAGATCCTCTACGACGGGGAGGTCCACCACAGCCCCGCCGTCCTCGCCCCCGACCTGGTGTGCCTGACCTTCAGCGGTCTGTCCAAGGCCTACCGGGTGGCCGGGTTCAGGTCCGGCTGGGTGGTCGTGTCCGGCCCCCGGCAGCACGCCAGGAACTACCTGGAGGGGCTGACCATGCTGGCCTCGATGCGGCTGTGCCCCAACACCCCCGCGCAGTTCGCCATCCAGGCGGCCCTCGGCGGCCGGCAGTCCATCGAAGACCTCGTACTGCCCGGCGGACGGCTGCACGAACAGCGCGACCGCGCATGGGAGAAGCTCAACGAGATCCCCGGAGTGTCCTGCGTCAAGCCCAAGGGCGCGCTGTACGCGTTTCCGCGTATCGACCTCGGCGTCCACCGGATCCACGACGACGAGCGGTTCGTTCTGGACCTGCTGTTGCGCGAGAAGATCCAGGTGGTGCAGGGCACCGGCTTCAACTGGCCGCGCCCCGACCACTTCCGCATCCTCACCCTCCCGCACGTCGACGACCTCGAGTCGGCCATCAGCAGGATCGGACGGTTCCTCGGCGGATACCGGCAGTCGTGACCACGAGGGCCTGACCGCGACAGGCGGAGTGCACCACCGGCGGGCAACCGCTTGTAAGGTGCATGCTTATGGGCGGGGTGATCTCGGGTTTCGGTGTCATCGCGAGCATCGTCGTCACCGGTTACGTCCTGGGGCGCCGCGGCTCGCTGGGCGAGCACGGGCGCGATGTGCTCACCGCGGTCGCCTTCCAGGTCGCCAGCCCCGCGCTGCTGTTCTCCACGCTCTCCCGGGCCAACCTCTCCGTTCTGCTGTCGGTCCCGATGCTCGTCACCGCGCTGAGTACCTTCGTCGTCGCGGGGACGTTCATCGCCGTCGGCGCCGTACGCCGCTGGAGCGTCGGCCGGACGACGATCGGCGCGCTGTGCGCCAGCTATGTCAACGCCGGAAACCTGGGCATCCCCGTCGCCATGTACGTCCTCGGGGACGCCTCCCTGATCGCGCCGGTCCTGCTCTTCCAGCAACTCGTCGTGTCCCCGATCGCCCTGACGGTCATCGACCTGAGCCGCAGCGAGGGCCGGACGTCGCTGCTGCGGCAGCTCACCACGCCGGTGCGCAACCCCATCGTCGTCGGCTCCCTGTCCGGTGTGGTGGTGGCCGCGGCCGGCTGGCGGATCCCCGGGCCGGTCATGGAGCCGGTCTCGATGCTGGGCGGGATGGCGGTGCCCGGTGTGCTGCTGGCGTTCGGCCTCTCGCTGCCCGGCAGCGCGCTGCCCGGGCGCGGCGAGGACCGCGGCCCGGTGCTGCTGTCGGTGGCGCTCAAGTCCTTCGCACAGCCGGTGGTGGCGTGGGCCATCGCGGCCGGGGTGTTCGGTCTTGGCGGCGCCGCGCTGTTCGCCGCCGTCGTCACCTCGGCGCTCCCGTCGGCGCAGAACCTCTTCACGTACGCCGTGCGGTACCAGACCGCGACGAGGCTGGCCCGCGAGTCGATCCTGCTGTCGACGTTACTGGCGGCCCCGGTGCTGCTCACGGTGGCGGCGCTGCTCGGCTGAGCGATGTGCCGGATGTGAGTGTCGCACTGCGCACACCCGGCGGCCCGGCTACCGTCGATGTCGCTCGGACCGCCGCCAGGAATCGAGGAACAGCAATGGCACCCTCCGCGTCAGCCACGTCAGCGTCTGCCTCCATCGGAGTCACCGGGCTCGCCGTCATGGGCAGCAACCTCGCCCGCAACTTCGCCCGGAACGGCTACACCGTCGCGGTGCACAACCGCACCCCCACCCGCACCCGCTCCCTGATCGAGGAGTTCGGACACGAGGGCTCGTTCGTACCGGCCGAGAAGCCCGCGGACTTCGTGGCCTCGCTGGAGCGGCCCCGGCGGCTGGTGGTGATGGTGAAGGCGGGTGAGCCGACGGACGCGGTGATCGACGAGTTCGTACCGCTGCTCGACCCCGGGGACATCGTCATCGACGGCGGCAACGCCCACTTCCAGGACACCCGCCGCCGCGAGGCCGCGCTGCGCGAGCGCGGCATCCACTTCGTCGGGACGGGCATCTCCGGCGGCGAGGAGGGCGCGCTGCACGGGCCGTCCATCATGCCCGGCGGGTCGGCGGAGGCTTATGCCGCGCTCGGTCCGATGCTGGAGAAGATCAGCGCGCATGTCGACGGCGAGCCGTGCTGCACCCATATCGGCGCGGACGGCGCCGGACACTTCGTCAAGATGGTGCACAACGGCATCGAGTACGCCGATATGCAGCTGATCGCCGAGGCGTACGACCTGCTGCGGCGCGCGGCGGGACAGACCCCCGCGCAACTCGCGGAGATCTTCCGCCGCTGGAACACCGGCATGCTGAACTCCTACCTCATCGAGATCACCGCAGAGGTCCTTGCCCACACCGACCAGGCGACCGGCAAACCGTTCGTCGACATCGTCGCCGACGCCGCCGAGCAGAAGGGCACCGGCCGCTGGACCGTGCAGATCGCGCTCGACGTGGGCGCGCCGGTCCCCGGTATCGCCGAGGCCGTCTTCGCACGCTCGCTGTCCGGCCACACCGAGCTGCGCGCCGCCGCCCGGCAGTTGTCGGGGCCGCAGGGGCCCGCCCTGACCGGGGCGGACGCCGACGGGCTGGTCGACCGGGTCGAGCAGGCCCTGTACGCGTCGAAGATCGTCTCGTACGCCCAGGGCTGGAACATGATCCAGGCCGCGGCGGACCAGTTCGGCTGGGACATCGACCTGGGCTCGGTGGCCAAGATCTGGCGCGGCGGCTGCATCATCCGGGCCGGGTTCCTGGACGAGATCCGCAGCGCGTACGCGGCCGACCCCGCGCTGCCCACGCTGCTCGCCGACGAGCGGTTCGCCCGTCAGCTCGGCGAGGCGCAGGACGCATGGCGGGCCGTGGTGACCACCGCCGCCCAGCAGGGGATCCCCACGCCCGGGTTCTCCTCCGCGCTCGCCTACTACGACGCGCTGCGCGCCGACCGGCTGCCCGCCGCCCTCATCCAGGGGCTGCGGGACTTCTTCGGCGCCCACACCTATCTGCGCACCGACCGCGAGGGCGTCTTCCACACCGAGTGGTCCGGCGACCGGAGCGAAACCCGGAAGTAACGACCTGGGGTGCGATAGGGATCGGCGGCGCCCCGGTGGAGAACCGGGAAACGGGGAATCAGGAACGGAAACCGGCTTCTGACCGTGCGAGGACCGTGACGGCTGGAGGGAACACAGGTGACCGTATCCATCCCGGATCCGCCCCGGGCCACCGGGGAGGCCGTCCGCCCGACGCGCCGCGCCCTGGTGGCGGGGTCGGTGGGCAACTTCATCGAGTGGTACGAGTTCGGCGTCTACGGCTACTTCGCGACGGTCATCGCCGCGAACTTCTTCACCCCCGAAGGAGGAAACGACCTCGAGGGCCTGGTCAAGACCTATGCGTCCTTCGCGCTCGCCTTCTTCTTCCGGCCGATCGGCGCAGCCGTCTTCGGCCGGCTCGGGGACCGGATCGGCCGTCGCCCCGTCCTGATCCTCGTGGTGCTGCTGATGACCGCGGCCACCACGCTGATCGGGCTGCTCCCCACGTACGACACGGTGGGCGCGGCCGCGCCGTGGCTGCTCACCTTTCTGAGGGTGCTGCAGGGTCTCTCCGCGGGCGGTGAGTTCGGCGGGGCGGTCTCGATCATGACGGAGTTCGCTCCCGACGGGCGGCGCGGGCTGTACGGGGCGTGGCAGTCCTTCACCGTGGCGCTGGGCCTGCTGGGCGGGGCCGGGGTGGCCGCGCTGCTGGCCACGGTGTTGAGCGAGCAGGCGCTGAACGACTGGGGCTGGCGGCTGCCCTTCGTACTGACGCTGCCGATGGGCCTGGGCGCTTTGTGGCTGCGGCTGCGGCTCGAGGAGACCCCTGCCTTCCGGGGCGCCGGGGGCACCGATAAGCAGTTCGGTGGCGCGGCGCCGCCACTGCCGACGCCGCCGGCGGCCGAGGTGGCGCGGGCCATCGTCCTGGGCGCCGGGCGCATCATGGGCTGGGCCGCGGCCGGTTACACCTTCCTCGTCGTCCTGCCGTCGTATCTCCAGAGCACATTGGGCGCCAGCTTCCGGCAGGCGCTGATCGCGACCGTGGTGGCCAATCTGGGCTTCGCCGCCTCCATCATCCCGGCCGGGTGGCTCAGCGACCGGATCGGCAGACGGCCGGTGATGCTGTCCGGGGCGGCGCTGGTGACCGTCTCGGCGATCCCGCTGCTGAACCTGTTGCAGGACACGGACCGTTCGAACCTGGTCAAGGGGGTGGCGGTGTTCACCGCCGGGGCCGCGGTCGGGCTGATGGCCGGCCCCGGGCCGGCCATGCTGGCCGAGATGTTCCCGACCCGGGTCCGCTACACCGGGCTCGGCCTGGCGTACGCGCTGTCGAACGCCGTGTTCTCCGGCTGCGCCGGGCTCATCATCACCAAGACCATCGAGCGGACGGGCGAGGTGGACATCCCCGCGTACTACACCACGGCGACCTGTGCCATCAGTCTCCTGGCGCTGCTCACCCTGCGCGGGGACGACCACCGCGGCCCGCTGCGCGAAGGGCGCAAGGTCGGCCGATGAGGGTGATCGGGCTGATGTCGGGCACCTCGTACGACGCCATCGACGCCGCGGCCGCCGATCTGACCCTCGACGGCGACCGGCTGGTGCTGACCCCGCTGGGCATGGTCAGCGCCCCGTACGAGGAGGAGTTGCGCGAGGCGCTGAGCGCCGCGCTGCCACCGGCGCCGACGACCATGGGGGCCGTGTGCGAGCTCGACACCCGTATCGGTCAGGCGTTCGCCGCCCTCGCCGTCCGGGCCGACCGGGAGCTGTGCGACGGGCGGGCCGAGCTCATCAGCTCGCACGGGCAGACCGTCTACCACTGGGTGGCGGACGGCCGGGCGTACGGCACGCTGCAGCTGGGGCAGCCCGCGTGGATCGCCGAGGCCACCGGCCGCCCCGTCGTCTCCGATCTGCGCGGCCGCGATATCGCGGCGGGCGGGCAGGGGGCGCCCTTGGTGAGCGTCGTCGACACGCTGTGGCTACGTGGACGGCCCGGCGGGTGCGTGGCGCTGAACCTCGGTGGCATCGCCAATGTCACCGTGGTGCCGGACGGCGGCGGGGAACCCCTCGCGTACGACACCGGGCCGGGCAACGCGCTCATCGACGCGGCGGTGCGCCGGCTGACGGGCGGCCGGTTCGACTACGACGAGGACGGCGCGATGGCGGCGCGCGGCACGGTGCACGGCCCGCTGCTGGACCGGCTGCTGGCCGAGCCGTACTACGCGCGGCCCGCCCCCAAGACGACCGGGAAGGAGCTCTTCCACCTGCCCTATCTCCAGGCCGCGCTCGCGGGCCTGGGCCCGCTGCCCGCCGACGATGTGGTCGCCACCGTCACCGAGCTCACCGCCGCCACCGTGGCGGACGCGGTGCGCTCCGCCGGGGCCGGCGAGGTGATCGCCTCGGGTGGCGGCACCCGCAACCCCACCCTGCTGGCCGCCCTGCGCCGGGCGCTGGGGGGCGTTCCGCTGCGCACCTCGGACGAGCTGGGGCTCCCCTCGGCCGCCAAGGAGGCGTACGCCTTCGCCGTCCTCGGCTTTCTGACCGCCCATGGGCTGGCCGGCACGGTGCCGGCCTGCACCGGCGCCCGCCACCCCAGCGTGCTCGGTTCGATCACCCCGGGCCGCCACGGACTGCGCCTGCCGCCGGAAGCCACTGCCGCAGGCCGAGCCGCGCCGTCCCGGCTGGAGATCTCACCGCTGTGAGTCCTCGTCGGACTGGTGGTCCGCCCAGACGTAGGCGACGGGGAGCAGCTCGGCGACGGGCACGGTGCGCGGGTGGTCCACTGTCCCGACGATGACTTCGAGCGTGGGGAAGTAGTCGAACAGGAACTGGCGGCAGCGTCCGCACGGCGGGACCACCCCGCGCTCCCGGTCGCCGACCGCGACCATCCTGACCAGCTCATAGGCGCCCTGGGCCGCCGCGGCCCCGACGGCCACCAGCTCCGCGCAGGGGCCGCCGGTGAAGTGGTAGGCGTTGACCGCCGTGACGATGCGGCCGTCGGCGGCGCGCGCGGCGGCGGCCATGGTGTGGTCGTCGCCCCGGCAGTACCTCCGCGCGACATGGGCCGCGGCCTGGATGAGCTCCTCGTCGGCGGTGGGGGGCTGCGTGGTCATCTTCTCCGCTCTCGCAAGGGACTGTCGGTGCCGGACCGTAGGGTGCGGATTATGGCAGCGATCGAGTATGTGCGCGGGGACGCCACCGCGCCGCAGGGGAAAGGGAAGAAGATCATCGCCCATGTCTGCAATGACCTGGGCGGCTGGGGCAAGGGTTTTGTGCTGGCCGTCTCCCGGCGCTGGCCGGAGCCGGAGGCGGCCTACCGGCGCTGGCACCGCGAGCGGGCGCGCAATGACTTCGGGCTGGGCGCGGTCCAGTTCGTGCAGGTGAGCCGGTATGTGTGGGTGGCCAATATGGTCGGCCAGCGCGGGATGCGCCCGGGCAGCAAGGGGGTGCCGGTGCGGTACGAGGCGATCGGCGCGGCGCTGGGCGAGGTCGCGGCGAAGGCCGCCGAGCTGGGGGCCTCGGTCCATATGCCGCGCATCGGGTGTGGGCTGGCCGGTGGGCGCTGGGGGCGGATCGAGCCGCTGATATCCGAGCGGTTGGTGGCGCGCGGAATCCCGGTCACCGTCTATGACCACGGCGACTGACGGACACGGCGACTGACCGACACGGCGGCTGACGGGCCGCGACCACTGGCATCCTCCGAGTTGAGGGCTTCCGCCATCGGGGGCATATTTGAACTGAGGCGCGTTGCCGGATCCGGTTCGCCTGTCTGCTCGGGCTGAGTGGCCTGAGTGATCTGCGTTCTCTGCGTTCTCTGCGTTTCGCATTTCGATCAGACGAGGCCGCCATGTCTGCCTACGATCCCACCCCTGCCCAACACCGCTCGTCCGCACCGCGCTCCCTGGGCCACGTACTGGTCGCCCACGATGTGGGACTGCTGGTGATGCGCCTGGGGGTCGGACTGACCGTCGCCGCGCGGGGCTCGCAGCATCTGTTCGGCTGGTGGGGCGGCCTGGGGATCGAGAACACGAGTCGCCTGTTCGAGAAGTTCGGCTATCCCGCGCCCAAGTTCATGGCGGTGGTGGCCGGTATCACGGAGACCTTCGGCGGCCTGGCGCTGGCCGTGGGCCTGCTCACACCGCTCGCGGGCGCCGCGGTGGCGGGCACGATGGCCAACGCGGTGAATGTCGTATGGCCGTTGGGGTTCTTCGGGGGCTTTGAGTTCCCCCTGCTCATCGGTGTGGGGGCGGCGGGGCTCGCGCTGAGCGGGCCGGGCCGGATCGCCGTGGACTCCGTGATCCCCGGACTGCGCTCCCACCATGTGATCTACGGGGTGGTGACGCTGCTGATCGCGGCCGTCCTTGCGGCGATCACGATCGGGATCCGCGACTGACGCCCGCCCCATGCGCGCACGGTGACGTATGCCTACGGCGGCGCCCGGTCAGCGCGCACCGCCCGCTCGCCGGGGCGAGGGGCGGTGCGTGCCGTTCAGCCAGTGGGCGTTTCACCAGTGACAGTGTCAGTGCCAGTGCCAGTGGCCGAATCAGCGCTGCTCACTCGGCGGCCGGTGGGCGGCGGAAGCCGCGGCCACGGGTGAGCGTGTAGCCGCCCACGCCCGCGAGCGCGCCCAGGGCGCCGCCGATCACGGTCCACACCCAGCGGTCCGACCACCAGCCCGACCCCCAACCGCCGTTCGGCTCGGCCGCGGTGTGCGTCGAGGTGTCCTCGGCGGACGACTCGGACGCGTCCGAGCTCGGCTCGGCATCCGGCGCCTGGGTCGCCCCGGCCCGCACGGCCGGGGTCAGCGGGGAGAGCTCGCCGCCCTCCGCGTGCTTGCCGCCGACGTCCCGGGTGGAGGCGGTGATCTCGGTGGTGAAGGACAGTCCGAGGTCCTGTTCCGGCAGGTTCACGACCGTCAGACGGACGTAGTACGACCCCGGCAGCGGATCGTTGGCCCATTTCTCCGACCAGGGCCGCACCCGGCGCAGCTGACAGCTGAGGTCGACGGAGGCGTCCTGCTGGGTCGCGGTCGCGGTCTGGCTGCCCGAGGTGCAGGCCTGGCGGCGGCGCAGCCCGTCGTAGACGTCGAGCTGCCAGGTGGTCCTGCCGTGCCGACTCTGTGCCTCGGGGAGCTTGACGGTGGCCTTGACGGTGGGGACCTGCCCGGCCGCCGCGGGGAACACCCAGTACAGGTAGTCGCCGACCGACGCCGAGGCGGTGGCGGTCTGCCCCTGCTCGATCGCCGTGGCGGTCCGGAAGCCGGTGCCCGCCTCGGTGGGTTCGTCGCCCCCGTCCGTGTCCGCAGTCGCGCTCGGGGACGCGTCGGCAACCGCCACGGGGGCGGTGGCGAGCAGGGCGGCGCAGAGTGCGAACGCGGCGCCCGCGGTATGTAGGGCACGCATCAGTTGCTCCTCCAGACGGTGACGCGTATACGGGCCAGCCAGCCCCACACCAGGCCCACCAGCAGCCCGGTGACGGTGAGCACGGCCAGCAGCACCCAGCCGCGGCCGAGGCCGAAGGCGGCCACGTCACCGGGCGGGTCGCCGGCGTCGACGATGTTCACGGCCAGTTCGACGGGGAGTCCGGGGGTGCGCTTGACGGAGGCAGGCGCGGAGAACGACTGGCTCACCTCGAGGCAGATCGTGCGCGGCGTACTGTCCTCCACGTCTCGGCCCTCGGCCACCGGATAGCGCAGCCCGGTCGAGAGGACATCGGTGCGGCCACTGCCCGCCTCGCTGCCGCGCACCAGCTCACGGCCACGTTCGTTCACCGCCCGCACCAGTACGCCGTAGTCCGGGTCGACGGCGCGGTCGGCGCCCACGGTCGCCGAGGCCCGCAGCTCCTGGCCCGGGGCGACCTTCACCCGGTACCAGCGGTGCTCGCCGAAGCCCTCCCGGTCGTTGTAGAGGCCGGCGCCGAGAACCGGAGCCTTGGCGCACGCCTCGGCGCCCGCTACCGCGGTCGGGGTCTGGACCGGGGTGTCCGCGGCGCGCCGTACCAGCTGCTTGATACGGGTGGACAGCTGGTCGGTGTGCTGGACCGCGGTGTAGGTGCCACCGGTGGCCTCGGCGATGCAGCTGAGCTGGTCCCGGACCTTGCTGTCCAGGGTCAGCCCGAGCGTGTCGACGACCAGATGGGTCCCCTGGGCGGCCAGTTCCCGCGCCACATCGCATGGGTCGGGCTGCCCGCAGGAGTCCTCGCCGTCGGTGATGAGCACGATCCGGCGGGTGGCGTCGCCACCCGCGAGGTCCTTGGAGGCGCCGCGCAGGGCGAGTCCGATGGGTGTCCAGCCGGTGGGGCGCAGCGTGGCGACGGCGGTCTTGGCCTCGGTGCGGTCCACCCGGCCGACGGGGTAGAGCTGTTTGCTGTCCAGGCAGCCGGTCTTGCGGTCCTGGCCGGGGTAGGTGGCGCCGAGGGTGCGTATGCCGAGCCGCACCTCGTCGGGGACGGCGTCGATCACCTCGTTGAACGCCTGCTTGGCCGCGGCCATGCGGGACATGCCGTCGACGTCGCGGGCGCGCATCGAGCCGCTGACGTCCAGAACCAGTTCGACTTTGGGGGACTCACGGGCCGGTTCGTCGTCGGCGACGGCCGCGGCGGGGGACAACACGCCGCACACCACGGCCGCGAGCAGCCCGAAGGCGCCTGTCGCCAGGCGTTTCTTTATGATCACCGCGGCATCTTATGGAGCTTCATATGACTGCTCCAAAGCGGGTGGTGTGCGGCGGCTCGCCGTCTCCGGAACCGTCGCGGTGGCGGATCCGCACGGTCATTGGTCACTCCGTATGAATGTGTGGCGAACCGGGGCCATGGCGCTGTACGGTGCGTCCAGCCCAACCGGCCGGAGGATCCAGTTCGTGCTCAGCCCCTCACTCGCCCAGGAGATCGCCGGGGACACCTCCGCGGTCATCGGTTTGAACGTCCTCATCACCGACAGCGAGGGCGTCGTCATCGGCAGCGGTGACAGCAGCCGCGTCGGCACCTTCCACGAGGCCTCCGTGGAGGTGATGCGCACCCAGGAGGCCGCCATCCACACCGCCACCCAGGCGCAGGAGCTCAAGGGGGTGCGCGCCGGGGTGACACTGCCGCTGGTCATGGACGGACACGCGGTGGGCACGGTCGGCATCACGGGTACGCCCGCCCAGGTGCGGCGCTTCGGTCTGGTGGTCAAGCGGCAGACGGAGATATTACTGCGCGAATCAGCCGTCCTGCGCTCACGGGTGGTCAGGGAGCGGGTGCTGGAGGATCTGCTGGCGGATGTCGCCACGTACGACGCCGCGGTCGTCGAACCGGACTTCGTCGTCTTCCGCGCCGCCGAGGTGGGCTTCGATCTGCGGCTGCGCCGGATCGCGGTGGTCGTCGAGGTGTCCGCGTCCGGCGGGACGAGCGGCGCCCGCCACCGCGCCGGGCCACCCGTGCCGGACACCTCGCTGGTCCGCTCGGAGCTGCTGCGCACCGTACGGGAGGTGTTCGCCGATCCGCAGGACGTGGTCGCGGGGGCGGCACCGGGGTGGATCGGGGTGCTGCACCGGCTGCCGGAACAGCGGTCCGCCAGCCGGGTGATGACAGCCTGTCAGCGACTGGCGGATCTCGTGGGTGTCCAGCACGGCCTCGATGCCCGGGTCGGCATCGGGGAGCCGGCCACCTCGGTCGGCGGTCTGCACGACTCGTACCAGGACGCGTGCGACGCACTGCGCCTGGGGTCCCGGGTCGCGCCCGAGTTACCGGTGCACCTCGTCTCCGATCTGCGCGCCCATCAGTTGCTCGCGGCCACCGGCCAGCACACCCGCACCCGGCTGCTGGCGCTCACCGCCGCGGACCTGCGCGAGCAGCCGGACTGGCCGGTGCTCCGGGACACCGTGGTGGCCTGGTGCGAGAACGGCTTCAACTTGGTTCGCGCCTCCTCGGCGCTGCACATCCACCGCAACACCCTCGTCTACCGTATGAACAAGATCGAGCAGATCAGCGGCCGCCCGCTGCGCGACCACCGCACCACGCTCGCCCTGTACCTGGCCTGTCTGGCCGACCAGCTCGACACTCAGCCCTGACGCGCCACTCCCCCGGCTCTCCGCCCTCTGCGCGCTCGGCCCACCAGGAAGCCCAGCCAGACGGCGGCGACCAGCCCCGTCGGCAGCCCGGGCGCGGCCCACGGCGCCAGGGTCAGCAGCACCCCTCCCCCGACCGCCCCGGCGACCAGGGCGGACAGCAGCGCCACGCTGGACCCGTGCACCCGGCCGGTGGCGACGAGGTCGGCCAGCAGGCTGGTCAGCATGCCGGTGAAGTACGTGGTGGAGACCCCGGACGGCGCGACGGCGCGCACCAACGCGCTCTGCCCTCCCATGGCCACGGCGGCCAGCGCCAGCAGCCCCTGCCGCCACCCTCCGTCGAGGTGGCCGTCGGCGGCGGCCCACAGCGCCCACAGCACGCCGAGCGCGAGCACTTCCACACCGAGCGCCCGGTGGGCCAGCCGCCTCTTGTCGGGCCCCCTGACGATCCGCCCGCTGACCAGCGAGCCCAGGACATAGCCGCCGACCGCGACGGCGGCGTGGCCGGCGAGCGCGGGGTCGCGGGTCCCCGCCGACATGCCGAGCAGCGAGAGGTTCGCGGTCATCACGCTGGTGAACACTTCACCGAGCGCGAGAAAGGCGATGGCGTCCATCGAACCGGTGGCCACGGTCAGCGCCACGGCGGCCGTCAGGGCACCGCCGCCCGGCTCGACCCGGCCACGTCCGCCACGCCGGCCGGCTAAGCCGCCGGCCGGACCCGCCGGGCCGCCGTCCCGGGGTGGCAGCGGGTCGCTCATCCGCTGTCCCCCTTGGTCCCGTCCCCCTTGGTCCCGTCCTCCTTGGTCCCGTCCTCGTCGACGATCTCCGCCTCGACGACGTCGTCGTCGGCCCCGTGTTCCGAGCCCGCGCCGTCGCCACCCGCGCCACCCGCGCCACTGGTCGGCCCGGCGGCCTCGCCCTGGGCCCCGGCCCGGGCATACATGGCCGTACCGATCTTCTGCGCGGCCGTGGCGGCCTTGTCGGTGGCCGCGCGGATCCGGCCGGAATCCTCGCCCTTCAGCGTCTCCTTCAGCTCGGCGATGGCCGCCTCGGTCTCCTGCCGCACGTCCTGCGGCACCTTGTCCGCCTGGTCACGGAGCAGCTTCTCGGTGTTGTAGACAAGGGATTCCGCCTGGTTGCGGGTCTCGGCCGCCTCGCGCTTGCGGCGGTCCTCCTCCGCGTACCGCTCGGCCTCGCGCATCATCCGGTCGATGTCGTCCTTCGGCAGCGCGGAGCCGCCGGTCACGGTCATCCGCTGTTCCCTGCCGGTGCCGAGGTCCTTCGCCGACACATGCATGATTCCGTTGGCGTCGATGTCGAACGCGACCTCGATCTGCGGCACACCGCGCGGGGCCGGCGGCAGACCGGTCAGCTCGAACATGCCGAGCTTCTTGTTGTACGCCGCGATCTCGCGCTCGCCCTGGAAGACCTGGATCTGCACCGACGGCTGGTTGTCCTCGGCCGTGGTGAAGATCTCCGAGCGCTTGGTCGGAATGGTCGTGTTGCGCTCGATCAGCTTGGTCATGATGCCGCCCTT